>CALVPW010000014.1 GCA_944354085.1 uncultured Clostridia bacterium
GCCGAGCGAGTCGGGGTAAAGCAGAATACGATCAGCGCATGGCTTCTCAAAAAGAAGGAGCCGAGCCTGACGAGTCTGTGGCTGGTTGCCGATTATTTCGGTGTAGATACAGATTATCTGATCGGGCATAAAGGGGATTGAGTTTTGCTGCGGCTTCCCAAATCTCTCAAAAAATTCCAAATAACCTCTTGTAATTTGACGGGAAATATGTTAAAATAGCAATGTATGGTTCCCGTAAGGGTCACAAAGTTTTTTATGGAGGATACAAGATGCAATATTCACGCGAAGTGGAAGAGATGATCTGCGTCGCCAAGGGTCCCAAGCACGACCCCGCTCCCATCCCCGAGGAAGGGAAGTGGATCTGCGCGAAACAGATCACGGACATCAGCGGTTTCACGCACGGCGTGGGTTGGTGCGCGCCGCAGCAGGGCGCCTGCAAACTGACGCTCAACGTCAAGGAGGGCGTTATCCAGGAAGCCCTCGTCGAGACGATCGGCTGCTCGGGTGTGACGCACTCGGCTGCTATGGCGGCGGAGATCCTGCCCCACAAGACGATTTTGGAGGCGCTCAACACCGACCTCGTGTGTGATGCGATCAACACCGCGATGCGCGAGCTCTTTTTGCAGATCGTATACGGCAGAACGCAGTCGGCGTTCTCCGACGACGGGCTCACGATCGGCGCCGGGCTCGAAGATCTGGGCAAGGGGCTGCGTTCGCAGGTCGGCACCATGTACGGGACGGCGCTCAAAGGCGTGCGCTATCTCGAGATGGCGGAAGGCTACGTCACCCGCCTCGCGTTGGATAAAGACAATCAGGTCATCGGTTACGAATTCGTGTCGCTCGGCAAAATGACCGACTTCATCAAGAAGGGTCTCGAACCCAACGAGGCGTGGACGAAGGCGATGGGCCACTACGGCAGATTTGCCGAAGAGCAGGGTGCGGTGAAGTACATCGACCCCCGCAAAGAGTAAGGAGGTGAGCGGTATGGCTTTGTTCGAAGGATATGAAAGAAGAGTTGACAAGATCAACGGCGTCTTAAAGCAGTACGGCATCAACTCCATCGAAGAATGCAGGGACATCTGCCTTTCCAAGGGCGTGGATTGCGATAAACTCGTGCGCGGCACGCAGCCCATCTGCTTCGAAAACGCAGTCTGGGCGTACACCGTCGGCGCGGCGATCGCCATCAAATCGGGCTGCAAAAAGGCGGCGGACGCCGCGGCTGCCATCGGCATCGGCTTGCAGTCTTTCTGCATCCCCGGCTCGGTCGCGGAGAACCGCAAAGTCGGTCTCGGCCACGGGAATCTCGGTAAGATGCTGCTTTCCGAGGAGACGGATTGCTTCTGCTTCCTTGCGGGGCACGAGTCGTTCGCCGCGGCGGAGGGCGCCATCTCCATCGCCATGAACGCCAACAAAGTGCGTAAAAAGCCGCTGCGCGTCATCCTGAACGGCCTCGGCAAGGACGCGGCGTTCATCATCTCCCGCATCAACGGCTTCACCTATTGCGAAACGGTGTTCGATCCCTATACCGAGACGGTCACGGTCACCAAGGAAGTCCCTTATTCGGACGGTCCCCGCGCCAAGGTCAAGTGCTACGGCGTGGACAACGTTCCCGAAGGCGTTGCCGTGATGAAGCTCGAAAAGGTCGGCGTTTCCATCACGGGCAACTCCACCAACCCCACGCGTTTCCAGCATCCCGTTGCGGGCACGTACAAGAAGTGGTGCGTCGAGAACGGCGTGCAGTACTTCTCGGTCGCTTCGGGCGGCGGTACGGGCAGAACGCTGCATCCCGATAACATGGCGGCAGGTCCTTCGTCGTACGGCATGACGGATACGATGGGCAGGATGCACTCCGATGCGCAGTTCGCAGGTTCCTCCTCGGTGCCTGCGCACGTCGAGATGATGGGGCTCATCGGTATGGGCAACAACCCCATGGTCGGCGCAACGGTCGCGGTCGCGGTCGCCGTGCAGGAAGGCATGAGCAAATAAGAAAACTTACCAAAGCGGTCCCGCGTATGCGGGGCCGCTTTTGTCTTGCGTCGATGTGCCTCTGTATTTTGATATTTATCGAAATAATAGAGTGAAGAGAAAATGCGCTCTTCGGCAGAAAAAATGAGAAGATCGCGTGTTTTTTGCGGAAAAAAGGGCGGAGACCGCCTGCGGATGAAGGGGGAAAGTGCCTGCAAGCACAGATATTTCGAAAAATATCTAAATAATAAAGAAGGATGCGGCGCCGCACGATCGTGCGGCGCCGCATCGTTGGAGTAAAGCAATGAGCCTTATGGACAAGTTATAATTTTTCGGCGACCTTCCACGCCTGCCATACGACGGTGCGCAGGTTCCCGACCTTGTCGGCATCGCCGACCACGTGTACATGGCGCTGCTTTTTGAAGAGCGGGGCGGGTTCGTATCCGACGGAAACGACGACGCTTGCGGCGGGGAGCACGCGCTCGCCCGCTTTGGTGCATACGGTCACGCTGTCGGCACCGATGGATCTGACGGTGCTTTCCAGATAGACGGGAACTTTCTTCGCTTCGAAGAAGTCGCGCAGGTACGAGGAGTTGGCGAGGCAGAGCCCGCGGACTGCCATCAGATCGTCTTTCGCCTCGATGATGACGGGCCGTTTGCCTTTGAGGTACAGATCGTAGGCGATCTCGCAGCCTGTGAGCCCGCCGCCGACGATCACCACGTCGTCGCCCGTTTTTGCGCCCTGCAGGTAATCGATGGCTTCGATGCTGCGCTCGATGCCGGGGATGCGCAGCTTGCGGGCTTTCGCGCCCGTGGCGATGACCACTTCGTCGGCGTCGAGTTCGGTGAGAGAGCGTACTTCGCAGTTGTATTCCACGCGGATGGGCAGCGCCTCGATCTGGCGGCGGTACCATTCGATGAGCTCGCGGTCCTTTTCCTTAAAGGAAGGGGCTGCTGCCGCGATGAATACGCCGCCGAGGCGGTCGGTCTTTTCGTAAATGGTCACGTCGTGCCCGCGGAGCGCCGCGATGCGCGCGACTTCGATGCCGCCCACGCCGCCGCCCACGACGGCGATCTTTTTGCGCTTTTTCGCGGGCAGGATATCGTATTTGTGCCCCTGCATCGTCTGCGGGTTGAGCGCGCACCGCGACATATATTTGGCGTCGGAGAAGGGCTCGTCGTTGGCGGAGCCTTTGTAGTGCGCCATCGCAAAGCAGGCGTTATGACAGCAGATGCACGGCTGGATATCCTGCAGGCGGTCTTCCATGAGCTTTGTGACCCACGCGCCGTCCGTCAGGAATTGCCGCGCCACGCCCATCGCGTCGATCTTGCCTTCGCGGATCGCTTCCGCGCCGACTTCGGGCTCCATGCGCCCCGCGCATACGACGGGGATATCCACGAACTTGCGGATGTGTGCCACGTCGTCGAGGTTGCAGTTCTTTGGCATGTATGCCGGCGGATGCGCCCAATACCACGCGTCGTAGGTGCCGTTGTCGGCGTTGAGCATGTCGTAGCCCGCATCCTGCAAATATTTTGCGGCGATCTCGCTCTCTGCCATATCGCGTCCCGCTTCGGTATATTCCTCGCCGGGCACGGCACCCTTGCAAAGCCCTTTGGTCTTGCTCACGACGGAATAGCGCAGCGAGACGGGAAAGTCTGTCCCGCAAGCCTTTTTGATGGCTTTTACGGTATCGACGGCGAAGCGGTACCTGTTTTCGAAACTTCCGCCGTATTCGTCCGTGCGGTGGTTGGTATAGGGGAGGGTGAACTGATCGAGCAGATACCCTTCGTGCACGGCGTGCACTTCCACGCCGTCGACGCCCGCCTCTTTGCACAGGCGCGCCGTCTCGGCAAAGGCGTACACCATCTTTTCGATCTCCTTTTTGGTGACGGCGCGGCACATGACGTCTTCCGCCCAGCGGGAGGGGAGCTCGGAAGGCGACGCGCAAAGATAGGAGATGTCCATCACGGGCTTCATCAGCGCGCCCAGCCATTTATGCTTCAAAAACGGGACGAGCGGATCGGTGATGGCGAACGATCTGCCGAATCCCGCGGTCAGCTGCACAAACAGTTTTGCGCCCGTCTTGTGGATCTCGTCCATGTACGCTTTCAGCTTTTTGAACATTTTTTTGTTCTTGTAAAGCCATCTGCCGCCCATGGGGTCTTTTAAGGGCGCGATGCCGGGGATGATGAGCCCGACGTTGTTTTTCGCGCGTTCCAAAAAGAACTGCGCTGCCGTTTCGTCAAAGTGGTTGGGCTCCATCCATCCAAACAGAGACGTGCCGCCCATCGGACACAGGACGATGCGGTTTTTGATCTCTACGTTCCCGATCTTCCAAGGGGAAAAGAGGGGTTCGTATACTGCGTTCATCAAAGTACCTCCGTCGTAGTTCTTGCCTATATTGTACCATCGATGCGGGGGCTCGTCAAGGGGGTATTTACAAAAAAATATTGGAAAAATTTTGTATTTTCTACTAAATTGTATCATATTTGAACAATTATATGAGAAAAAGACGCCTTATCTGCGCATCTGTGCATATCGCATCGCGAAATAGCCGCACGGCGCTCTTATTTATTTTATATTCGACTAAAATATTTAATTTTATCTTTTATAATAGCCGAAAAAAGCGTTGAAATGTCAATGAAATTCCATATTTCGGCAAGAAAATGCTTGCTTTTTCTAAAAAAAAGCGGTATACTGAGTGCGTAAATCAGCAAAGGACGCGGGCAACCGCATCAAAAGCCGATGATCGATACGCTCATATCTTCATTCCCCCAATATAGTTTTGGCAAAAAGGCGGTGGCAACATCGTCTTTTTGTCGTTTATCCATCAAAAAATAAGGCAGGAGAACGTATGGAACAACTCATTCATTGCGAAAACGGCAGGCTTTTCACGCTTACGAACGGGCGCATCGCGTACGTCGTCTATCTGAACGACGCGGGTTATTTGGAGACGTTGTATTTTGGCGGGACGCCCGGCGAGCCCGCCGCATGCGATCTTGCCGCCGTGCGCGACGCGGGCAGTCTCGGCTCGCCCCGCTACATATTCTCCGAGGGGCGTGAACAAGAGTATGCGGACGGATTTTTCCGCAACGCCGCGCCGCTCGAATTCTCCCCGCACGCAACGTGGGACAAGCGCGGCGCGCCCGTCATCCTCCGCGGCGGCAAAGGCGGGTTCGAAACAGACTTCCGCTATGAGAGCTATCAGATCGCAGAGGGGCTCCCTTCGCTCGAAGGGCTGCCGCACGCGCACGGGAAGGGAGCCGAGACGCTGATCTTCACCCTGCGCGAGAAGACGTACGCGGTCACGGCGCGGCTGTATCTGAGTATTTTTGCCGATAAGGACATTTTGCTCAAACACGTTGAGATCGAAAACGCGTCCCAAGCGCCCGTCGTTTTGACGCGCGCCATGTCCATGCAGCTCGATCTTCCCTCCGCAGATTACGATCTCGTGCATTTTTGCGGCCGCTGGGCGAAGGAGCGCGACTACTGCGAGAACAGCGTTTTGGACGGCGTGCAGGAGATCTCGAGCAATCTCGGCAGATCGAGCGCCGAGGAAAATCCCTTCGTCTTTTTGAAGGCGCGCGGCGCCGACGAAGCGCACGGCGAAGTCATCGGGTTCAACCTCGTGTACAGCGGGAATTTCAAGTTCCGCACCTTTGTGGGCATGTACCGCGGGCTGCACGTGACGTACGGCATCAACGACGAGGACTTTGAATGGACGCTGCCCGCAGGCGGGAAGTTCACGGCGCCGCAGGCGGTCATCGCCTACTCCGCGGCGGGCGTGGGCGGCATGAGCGAGGCGATGCACCGCTTCGTGCGCGAAAATTTGTGCACGTACGAGGGGAGCCGCGCCTATCGTCCCGTGTTGTTCAATTCGTGGGAAGGCTGCTCGTTCGACTTCGACACCGCGCGCATCCTCGATTATATCGACGCGTCCAAGCGCATCGGCACCGAGCTTTTCGTGCTCGACGACGGTTGGTTCGGCGCGCGCAACGACGACCTGCGCGCCCTCGGCGACTGGAAGGTGAACGCCGCCAAGATCGATCTGCACCGTGTGATGACGCACTGCAAAAAAGCGGGCATCCGCTTCGGCATCTGGTTCGAGCCCGAGATGATCAGCCCCGACAGCGATCTGTTCCGTGCGCATCCCGAATACGCGCTCGGCGCTGCGGAAGGGCGGGAGGAGCTCGCGCTCATCCGCCATCAGCTGCATCTCGACGCGGCGTCGGATGCCGCCATCCAAAATATCTACGGGCAGATGAAGGCGTTCCTCGACGAATA
>CALVPW010000015.1 GCA_944354085.1 uncultured Clostridia bacterium
CATGCGCGCGCGGGTCACCGCAAGGGTGCGCGGCGTCGCTTCGCAGCGGTCGCACACCATGTTATGGCTCTCGCCGCCTTCGAAGAAAGAGAAGGGCGCGTTCGCGACGGGGAAATGCAGACGGACGTGCAGGATGCCTTTTTCGGCATAAATGACGGGGAACCCGCCGTCGGGCGAGAAGCCGACCTCGGGCATGGTAGCCACCTTTTCGTAGTGGTCGATACATGCCCAGCCCGTTTCCTCGTTGCAGCCGACGATGAGCTTGATCGTCTTTTTGGGTGTGAATCCCTCGTCTTTGAGCGCTTTCAGGGCGTACAGGGCGCAGAACGCGGGCCCCTTGTCGTCCATGGCGCCGCGTCCGAAGATCTTCCCGTCCTCCACCGCGCCGCAAAAGGGGTCGCGCGTCCAGCCGTCGCCTGCGGGCACGACGTCGAGGTGCGCGAGCACGGCAAACGGCTCGCCGCTGCCGAAGACGACTTCGCCGACGTAATTGTCGTAATTGTGCGTTTCAAACCCGAGCGCCGCCGCGGTGCGCAAAAAATGTGCCAAACAATGCGCGGCGCCCTGCCCGAAGGGCATGTCGGGGGCGGGTTCTTGCCAAGAGGAGTCGAAACGAATGCTCTCGGAGATACTTGCTACGGTTTGCTTCAAAAGATCGGTCATACAGCTTCTCCAAAACTTTCCAAAAGATATTGTAACATACGATGCGCGCTTTGTCAAATTTTTCTCAGAATATGCGGGGAGAAGCAGAGGGAAAAGTGATATTTTTTGCAAAAAGCGTGCGAAAGACGGGCGAATTTTCGTGCAAATATCATAAAAATATGTTACAATATGAAAAGAGGAGAACGCCATGCACGAAGGTCACAGAAAGCGCATGCTCACGCGGCTGGAACAAGGCGGCGCGCTGCAGGATCACGAACTTTTGGAGATCCTGCTCTTTAACGCCGTGCCGCGCAAGAACACCAACCCTTTGGCGCATGAACTTTTGGCGGCGTTCTCTTCGCTCGAAGGCGTGCTCGGCGCGGGAACGGAAGAGCTTATGAGCGTGAAAGGCGTCGGACCGGAAACGGCGGCGTACCTGCGCTGCATCGGGCTCGTCTTCGCCCGTGCAGAGAGGCGCCGCAGCGCGCCGCCCAAACTGTTCAGCGCGGAAAGTTTTTCTTCATACGTGCGCGGCAGGTTTGCGGCGCTCGGACACGAGGTCGTGGAGATATACTGCATCGACGCCCGCGAACAAGTGCGCTTTTGCAAGCGGTTCGACGTCGGGACGGAGGACAAAGCCGTCATCCCGCCCGAGGAGATCACCCGCCTTTTGGCGCTGCACGCGCCCGCGGGGCTGGTGGCGGCGCACAACCATCCCGCAAAAGAGGCGCGGCCTTCGGAGGACGACGACCGTTTCACCGCGCGCCTGCAAGTGCTCTGCGGCATGAACAACGTGCGGCTGTACGATCACATCGTCACGGGGACGGACGGCACATACAGCTACTTTTTAACGGGAAGGCTGGAAGAGATCAAACGCAAGTTTGACGTTTCGCGGCTCGTGGGAGGCGGATCATGCCCGTAAGACCAAAAAAAGACCGCTATCAGTTCAGCATCGAGACGATCGTCCGCATCGGGAACGGCGTCATCTATTCGCTGCTCGTGTTCGTGGGGATATTGCTCGTCGTCGGCAATTGGAGCCTCCGCGTGTTTTCGTCGCAGATGCCCGCGTGGTACGTGTATCTTCCCGTGCTGCTGTTGCTGTTTGCGGAGAACGCCGTCAAGGTCTGGGCGCTCAAGACGTTCGTGCAAAAGATCGCCTGCTACGTTTTGGATATCCTGTGCCTCGTCGTGCTCACCATCTTTACGGACGGTCAGCTCATCGCCATGCTCTATGTCATCATCCTCTCGGAATTTTATTTGGGGCAGGAGAGCGTGGGCGGCTGCGTCACGATGGGCGTTTCGAGCATCGTCATCTTTCTTTTGACGCGTGCGATCTCGGCGGTGGTGAACGGAGGGAGCCTGAACCTTGCCGCGCTCATCGCGGGGGCGTTCAGCGATCTTCTGCTCATCATACTGCACTTTTTCATCTTTACGTTCTCCATCCAGATGTACCGTAAGAACAAAGAACTCGCCGAAACGCTCAAAGAACTCGGCGAGAGCAACGAAAAGCTGCGCGGTGCGTACGAGGAGCTGGGGGAGAGCAACGAAAAGCTGCGCGTCGCGTACGCGCATTTGCAGGAGGCGACGCAGCTCGAGGAGCGCCAGCGCATCGCAAAGGACATCCACGATACGGCGGGGCACTCCATCACCACCATCGTCATGCAGACGGAGGCGGCGAAACTCGCCATCGACAGCGATCCCGAGGAGGCGAAACGGCGCATTTCCGCGGCGAACCTGCAAGCCAAGAACGCGCTCGAAGAGCTGCGTGAGAGCGTGCACCTCCTGTCGGGCGGACGGGAGAACATGACGCTCAAAGATTCCCTGCTCGCCATCATCCACGAATCGACGGACGGGACGGGCATCGTCATCCGTTCGGATATCGAAGATATCGAGCTGTGCGACGCCAAACGGCGGTTCCTGCGCAATACGCTCAAAGAGGGCATCTCCAACGGGCTGCGCCACGGCAACGCCACGGCGTTCTATTTTGAGCTCAGACAGGAGGGCGACAAGGTGTACTTCCTGCTCTCGGACAACGGGTACGGGATGAAGCTCACCAAGCTCAAAGAGGGGTTCGGGCTGCGCGGCATGTCTGCGCGGGCAGAGGCTTTGGGCGGCAGCGTCCGCTTTGAAACGGAAGAGGACGAAGGATTCGAGATCCATATCACGCTCCCCGCCGATGCGGCGCGGGGAGATCTTGCGAGGTAAACGATGGAAAAAAAGATACGCGTACTTTTGGCGGACGATCAGTCCATTCTGGCAGACGGCATCAAGAGCGTGCTCTCTTCGTGCGAGGAGCTCGAGGTCGTCGGCATCGCACAAGACGGGTTCGAGGCGATCTCCATGTTGGAAAAATGCCGTCCCGACGTTATCCTGATGGATATCCGCATGCCGAACATGAACGGCGTGATCGCCACGCAGGAGGTCAAACGCCTGCATCCCGAAGTCAAGGTGATCATTTTGACGACGTTTGACGACAGCGACTATATCCTCAACGCCATCAACAACGGCGCGAGCGGGTATCTTTTGAAGGATACTTCGTCGGCGGCGCTCATCGACGCCGTCAAGAATGCCTACGCGGGGGATACCATCCTGCCCGCCAAGATCGCCCGCCGCATCGCCGACGCGGCAAAATTGGTCTCGACCGACCGCGAGATCAGGCTCAAACGCGCCTTTGCGCTCTCCGACCGCGAGGTGGAGATCGCGCTCATGATCTACGAAGGCTTTACCAACAAACAGATCGCCTCGGCGCTCAAACTCACGGACGGCACTTCGCGCAATTACATCTCGGCGATCTACGTTAAGCTCGGCGTTTCCTCCCGCAGCGATGCGGTCGCCAAGATGAAGCAGACGATCGGCTGAGAGGAGCCTGCGCATATGACCACGCGGGAAGCATTCATCGAGATGGCGCTCTCCTTTGGGGACGCGTACACCGATACGCCCTTTCACGACGATAATTGGGTGCTCGTGCGCCATCGTCACAACAAAAAGACGTACGCCTTTACCTTTGAACGGCAGGGGAAGGTGTGGGTCAACCTCAAACTCCCGCGCGATTGGGGCGCGTTTTTCCGCGAGGTATATCCTGCGGTACAGCCCGCCTATCACATGAACAAGGAACATTGGAGCTCGGTCGTGCTGGACGGGAGCATCCCCGAAGAGGAGCTCGTCCGCATGACGGAGATGAGTTTTTTGGCGACAGACCGAACACGGTAAAACGAGAGCCGCGCCCGCACATCGTGCGGGCGCGGCGCTTTCTTTGCATGAAAAAAGGGCGGATATCCGCCCTTTTTTGCAGTGCTTAAATGCGCTTGTCCTCTTTGTAGGCGGTGTGCAGTACCTCGTGCGCCTTATGGCTGTTGGGGAAGATAAAGTAATCTTCGTACAGCATGTCGATGACGGGGGAGCCGGAGGAGCGGCGCAGTTCGTTCTTGGCGTCGCTCATATAAAGCGCCTTGGCGCGCGTCTCTTTGAGTTCGGTGGAGTTGCGCACGCTGTCCGAGAGGGTGGGCTGACCGCCGCCGTTCACGCAGCCGCCGGGGCACGCCATGACTTCGATAAAGTCGTAGTGTTTCTCGCCCGACTTGATCTCTTCGAGCAAGGTCACGGCGTTTTCCAGACCGGATACGACCGCCACGCGCAGGGTGTGCCCCGCAACGAGGTAGGTCGCTTCCTTGATGGGGCTCGAGCCGCGCACCGCAAAGAAGTCCAAGACCTCGAAGCTGCCGTCCAGCATGTGCGCCGCCGTTCTGAGCGCCGCTTCCATCACGCCGCCCGTCGCGCCGAAGATGGCGCCACCGCCCGTCGCCGTCGCGAAGGGATTGTCGAAGTCCTCGTCGGGAAGTTCGGTGAACTTGATGCCTGCCGTTTTGATCATGCGCGCAAGTTCGCGCGTCGTGATGGCGGCGTTGACTTCGCCCTCCATCTCGGGGCGGTGGCACTCGTACTTTTTCGCCGTGCAGGGGATGACGGAGACGGTATAAAGATCCTCGGGACGGATGTGGTGTTTTTCGCACCAATACGTTTTGAGGAGCGCGCCGAACATCTGCTGGGGCGATTTGCACGAGGAGAGGTGGGGGATCATCTCGGGGTATTTCTGCTCCACGAATTTGATCCACGCGGGGCAGCACGAGGTGAACATGGGCATGGGCTTGCCCGTCTTGATGCGGTTGATGAGCTCGCTCGCCTCTTCCATGATGGTGAGGTCGGCGGTCACGTCCATATTGAACACTTCGCAGGGGCCGAGACGGCGGATGGCTGCGACCATCTTGCCTTCCACGTTGGTGCCGATGGGCATATCGAACGCTTCGCCCAGCGT
>CALVPW010000016.1 GCA_944354085.1 uncultured Clostridia bacterium
ATGCGGAAGGCGTTCTCGCCGCAGATGACCGCGTGCACCACGCCGCTCTTTTTGAGCGCCTCAAAGAGCGGGGCGTACGAATACCCCTTATCCTTTCCGCCGAGCAGCAGCACGCTCTCCCCCTTGACGCTCGCGACCGCCTTGATCGCCGCATCCACGTTCGTCGCCTTGCTGTCGTCGATGAACGTGACGCCGCCCACCGTGCCGAGTTTTTGCAGACGGTGGCTCACGCCGCTGAAACGCGCAAGTGCCGCTCCGATCGCCTCGTTCCCGACCTCCATCAGGCGCGCGGCGCAGATCGCCGCCAACGCGTCCGCCGCGTTGTGCTCGCCTTCGAGCGGAAAATCCGAGAGCGAGAGGATGCGTTCGCCGCGAAAATAAAAGGCGCCGTCGCGGACGTATGCGCCGTTCGTCTCCTCCGAAAGCGAAAACCAGACGACGTGCGCGCGCGTTTTTTCGGCAAACGTACGGACGACGGGATCGTCGCGGTCAAGGACGGCGTACTCGCTCTCCGTGCAGTTCTTCAACAGCCGCTGCTTCAAAAAGATGTAATTTTCCATCGTATAATGACGGTTGAGGTGATCCTCCGCCACGTTCAGGACGACGGCGACGTGCGGGCGCAGCGACGTGAGCGTTTCCAGCTGAAAGGAAGAGATCTCCGCCACGGCGACCGTCTCGGGCGAGAGCTCTTTCAGACACGCCGTGATCGGCTTTCCGATATTGCCGCAGGCAACGGCGCGCCGTCCCGCAGCGCGCAGGATATGTTCGATGAGCGTGACCGTCGTCGTCTTGCCGTTGGTGCCCGTCACCGCCACGCAAGGCGCGGTCAGCGCCCGCGCGCCCAGCTCCGCCTCGCCGATCACCGCTTTGCCCATGCGTTTGAAGGTGACGGGCAGCGGATGATCGATGGGGATACCGGGACTGAGCACGAGGACGTCGCACCGTTCGGCGCTCGTCTCCGCATCCTCTCTGTTCAGCGCGTGCGCGCCCTTGGAGACGAGCGATCTGACCGCGCTTTTGACGGCGTCGTCCTCCACGTCGTCGTACACAAAAACTTTGGCGCCGCTGCCGAGCAGATACTCTGCGGCGGCGATGCCTGAACGGGAGACGCCTGCGACCAAAAAAGTCTGTTCGGGAAAATACATTGCTTCCTCCTTCCCCGCGTCGGGGTCAGACAAACGCGATCAGGAGCGAAAGCGCAGCCACCGCCGTGACCGCGGCATACGCATAGGCGATCTTGCCCTCCGAATACCCTTTCATCTGAAAGTGGTGATGCAGCGGCGCCATCAGAAAGATCCGTCTGCCTGTCTTTTTGTAATATATGACTTGCAATATGACGGATATGCTCGAAAGGACGAACATAACGCCCGCAACGGGAAGGACGAGCGCGTTCCCCGAAAAGAGCGCCGATGCGGCGGCGAACCCGCCCAGCGAGAGCGAGCCCGTATCTCCCATAAAGAGGCTGGCTTTGCTCGCATTGAAGACGAGGTACGCCGCCAACGCGCCCGCAAGGCAAAAGCATAAGAGCTGCGACGCGCCGAGCCCCGTCTGCAGCGCCGTCAGCACGCCGAGCCCGAGAAAAAAGACGGCGCACGTCCCGCCCGCGAGCCCGTCCAGCCCGTCCGTGAGATTGACGCCGTTCACCGTTCCCAAAAAGACGAATACGCCGAGCGGGAGCATCCACCATCCGATATCGAAGGCGAGCCGCGTATACGGGATGCGGAGCACCGTGAGCCCCTCCGTGCAGCAGTATACGGACGCCATCACCGCCACGGCGAGCTGAAAGATCACCTTCTGATAGGGCAGCAGCCCGAGGTTCTCTCCCCGCCGTTTTTTTAAGAGATCGTCCAAAAATCCGACGGCAAGGTAGCCGAGCCCCACGGCGAGCGTTACGTAAAAGGGCTTGTCCGCCCCGCGCGCAAAGAAAAGCGCCGTAATACACGCCGCAAGCACAAAGGCGAGCCCGCCCATCGTGGGCGTGCCCTCCTTTGCCGCATGCGCTTTGACGTAAGAGAGGATATGCTGTCCGCTCCCCGCCCTCTTCAGGAGGGGGATCGCCGCCGCGCACGCAGCGAGCGACAATATAAACGAACACAATACAGCAAATATGACCGTCTGCATGTTACTTCCCGATGATGGCTCCGATAACAGCTTTGTCGTCATAATCGTATTTTATGCCCATGATCTCCTGATACTTTTCGGCACCCTTGCCCGCCACGAGCAAAATATCCCCCTCCGAAAGATGCTCGACGGCGTAACGGATGGCTTTTTCGCGCTCCTCCACCACCACATACCGTTTGGAATACGGGCGATGCCCCGCTTCGATCTCGCACAGGATGGCGACGGGGTCTTCGTAGCGCGGATTGTCCGAAGTGAGCACGGAAAAATCGGCGCATTCGGCGGCGATCTTCCCCATCTCGCCGCGTTTTCCCGCATCACGGTCCCCGCCGCATCCGAACAGGACGACGAGCCGCCCGCCGCAATGTTCCCGAAGCGCCGCAAGCGATTTTTTCAGCCCGTCGGGCGTGTGCGCGAAATCGACGAAAATATCGGCGCCGCGGTACGCGCCCGCCCATTCCAGCCGCCCTTCCACGCGGGTGGCGGCGAGCCCGCGGGCAATTGCCGAAGCGTCCGCCCCCAGTTTTTTTGCGGCGCACGCCGCCGCGAGCGCGTTGGCAAGGTTGAACCGCCCCGTCATCGGAACGACCGCCTCGCACAGATCGTCCTCCACGTTGAGCATCGCCCGCGTCGCGCGGAGCGATTCGCTCTCCACCACGGCAAAGGCGTCGGCGGGCGTTTCCAGCCCGTATGTGATGTGCGGCGCGCCGAGCGCGATGAGCTCCGCCGAGAACGCGTCGTCGGCATTGAGCACGGCATAGCGGCAGCGCGCGGGATCGAACAGCATTTTTTTGGCGGCGCCATACGCCTGCATGTCGCCGAAAAAGTCCAGATGGTCGCGCGTGAGGTTGGTGAATACCGCCGCGTCGTAGCAGACGGGCACCTCCTTTTTGAGCGCCAGCGCGTGCGCGGATACTTCGAGGACGGCTGCCTTCATCCCTGCGCGGCGCATATCCGCAAGCACGGAAAACAGACAGACGGGATCGGGCGTCGTCCGCGAGGGCGGCACGACGACTTTGCCGTACGACGCGCCGAGCGTGCCGACGAGCCCCGTTTCACACCCCGCCGCGCGCAGGATGTGCGCGATCATGCAAGCCGTCGTCGTTTTCCCGTTCGTCCCCGTTACGCCCACCATCGTGAGCGCGCGCTCGGGATGCCCGTAAAATGCCGCCGCGATCTGCGCCATCGCCGCACGCCCGTCCGCCACGACGAGCTGCGGGCAGGAGAGCGGCAGTTCCCGTTCGCAGACGATCGCAGCCGCGCCCCGCGCCACGGCTTCCGCCGCATGCACATGTCCGTCCTCCCGCGTGCCGCGGTAACAGAAAAAGAGTTCCCCTCTGCCCGCGACGCGGCTGTCCGTGCACAGTCCCTTGAACGCGGCGTCGCCCGTCAGCCGTCCGCCGCACGCTTCGATACAATCGGAAAGTTTCATTTATGCCTCCGACGGCGGGATATCCATGATCCCGACGATCCCTTCAAAGATCTCCTTTGCACAGGGCGCGGCGACGGTGCTCCCGTAATACGCGCCCTGCGGCTCGTCGACGATGACGAGCGCCAGATAGCGCGGCGCATCGGCGGGAAAACACCCCACGAAAGAGGAGACGTACTTCCCCTGCGCGATATGCCCGTCCTCGTATTTTTGCGCCGTTCCCGTCTTGCCCGCCACGCGGTAACCTTCGAGATACGCTTTTTTTCCGCTCCCTTCCCGCACGACCCCTTCGAGCATGGACGTGAGCATCGCCGAAGCCTCCTCGCTCACCGCCCTTCCGAGCAGCACGGGCTGCGTGACGGTGACGACGGCGCCGTCCGCGCTGCAAATTTTTTCCACGAGACGGGGCGCGTACCGCTCCCCTCCGCCCATCGCCGCGGCTGCCGCGCAGGCGAGCTGCAGCGGCGTGACCGCAATGGACTGCCCGAAGCCGATACGTGCGAGATCGCAGTCGCGCAGCGTCTGCTCGGGCAGCAGCATGCCGATCGCCTCGCCCGAAAAATCCAATCCCGTTGCCCGCCCGAATCCGAACGCGGCAAGATAGTCGTAAAACGTCTCCCCGCCGAGCGCCATCACGAGGTCGACAAAACAAGGATTGCAGCTGTTGTTGAGCGCCTCGGCAAGCGTCTGTCCCGCATGCTTGCCGTTTTTATGGTCGCTCCAGCAGCGGATGGTCGTGCCGTCCACCGTCCGCGTCCGCGACGACGAAAAGACGCGCTCGGGCGCGAATGCCGCCGCGTTCCCCTGCAAATATTCTTCGAGATCGGCGGCAGCGGTGACGATCTTGAAGGTCGAGCCCGGCTCATACACGTCGCTCACGGTACGGTTGCGCGAGCGCGCGTTGAGCAGCGTGAGATCGTCGCGCGGGATATCGTTGAGATCGTACGACGGCAGGTTGACCATGGCGCGGACGGAAAAGTCCGTCATATCCAATACGATCGCCTGCGCCGCCGCGGCAGAATACTGCGTGTAGGCGCGCAGCATCACCTCTTCGGCAAGCGCCTGGATGCGGTGATCGATGGTGAGCACGATATCCAGCCCGTCCGTCCCCGGAACATACGACGCCACGGCGCCTTCGAGATCGACGCCGACAAGGTCGGTCTCGAATAAGATCTCTCCGCGCGTCCCGCCGAGCACGTGCTCGTAGTAACTTTCCAAGCCCGAAGCGCCCGCGCCGTCGTACGAGGTGAACCCGAGCACCTGACATGCAAGCGAGCCGTAAGGATAAAAACGCGCGTCGTCCCGCGCATAATACACGCCCGCAAGATCGAGCCCTTCGATCGCCTGCGCCGCCGCGCGCGGGATGCGTTTTGCGAGCACGATCTCCGAACGGCTCCCGTCGGTGAGCTTTTCGTAAAGGGACGCTTCGGAAAGTGAGAGCGCCTCGGCAAGCACTTCTGCGGTCTTTTCGGGGTCGCGGACGGCGTTGGCGCGCGCATACACCGTATAAGCGGGCGTATTTCCCGCGAGCAGTTCGCCGTTACGATCGAAGATCCTGCCCCGTCCCGCCGAAACGGGGATCTCCCGCGTCCACTGATCGAGCGCCCGCGCGTTGAGATCGTCCCGCCAGAATGCCTGCACATACAAAAAGCGCCCCAAAAAAAGACAAAAAAGAAAGGCTATCGCCACAGAGATGGCAAATAACCTCTTTCGTAAAACAGACAACGAATATTGCGTCCGTTTGATATACAATTTCCTCCAAAGATCAGTCGGGGCGGACCATGCCGTTCGCCTGCGCCCAATTATCGACGAAGGCGGGATCGGTGATGGCTTCCAGCTCGTTCTGCACCTGCGTATAGCTCTCCGTGAGTTCGGCAAGTTGGGCGTTTTTGGCGAGGATGTCGGCGTTTGCGGCGCTCAGGATCCCCGTATTGATGCACACGATGACGATGGCGAGCACGATCGCCGCGGCGATGGCGCACAGGACGAGTTTTGTCTTTAAGGAGAGCGCCGCCAAAAGGTTGGTGCGCGTCTCCTCTTGCGTCGCATCCGCATGACGGAGGGTATCCATCGTACGGCGGGTGGGCAGCGCATCCTCTTCGGCGGGCGCCTGCGCGGGCGCGGCGGGCATCGCGGGCGCATAGACGGGCGCGGCAGGCATCACGACAGCTTCTGCCGCGGGCGCCGCGGGAGCCGCGGGCGCGCTCGTATCGATGAGTTCGCCGTTCTTATAGAGAAGGTTCTCAAAGAGCACCTTCTTTTTCCCCGCGGGATACGCCACGTAATCGGCAAGGCGCTGCGCGGTATTTTTGGACGCCTCCTCCGCCGTATACGAGGGCGCGGGCTGCGCCTCGGCGGGCGCGTAGACGGGCGTTTCCTCGCGGACGGGCGTATACGCCTCGGTGCGCATGGAAGGATGTTCGAGCGTCGCCGTCGCAGCAGGCGCCTTCTCGGCAGCCGGCTGCGCGGAAGAGACCCAGGCTTCGGCGTTATCGAACATCAGTTTACGATAATTTTCGGAAATATGATCGGAATGCTCGCGCTCCTCCACAGAGAGCGCGCGGGGATCTTCACGGCGTTCACTGCGCCGCATCGTTTCGCTCATGACCGCAAGCCTTGCCATCGTTGTTCTCCTTCATACTGTATTCGGGCGGGCGCCCTTTCATGCTAATTTGCGGGCGACGCGCAGTTTTGCGCTCGCCGAACGTGAATTTTGTTCGACTTCCTCACGGCTCGCCACGATCGGCTTTTTGGTGAGGATCTCCACTTCCTGTTTTTTCCCGCACACGCATACGGGAAAGCTCTTGGGGCAGGTGCACCCTTCCGCCATCGAACGGAACACGTCTTTTACGATCCTGTCTTCGAGGGAATGGAAGGTGAGTACGCACGCGCGTCCGTCCGGTCTGAGCCTTCGGATGAGCCCCGTAAGGCACTCTTTGAGCCCGTCGAGCTCGCCGTTGACCTCGATGCGGATCGCCTGAAAGGTCTTCCGCGCGCATGCATGATAACGATATTTTGCGGGAACGCTCTCTTCGACGATCGCTTTGAGCTGACCGCATGTTGCGATGCGCCCCTCTTTTCTTGCGAGGGCGAGCCTTCTTACGATGGAAGGCGCGAACGTCTCCTCGCCGTATTCGCGCAGGATGCGGATGAGCGCCTCCTCGCTGTATTCGTTGACGACCCTCTCCGCCGTGAGCGGCGAACGATCGTCCATGCGCATATCCAGCGGCGCGTCGTCGCACATATAGGCGAACCCGCGCTCACGCGTATCGATCTGATGAGAAGAGATCCCGAGGTCGAGCAAAAACCCGTCGATCGCGTCTATCCCCGCCTCTTCGAACACGGTCTCGAACGCTTTGAAGTCGCTGCGGAACAGTTTGTATCTCCCGCGGAAGGGTTCGAGCCGTTTGCCCGCCGCTTCGATCGCCTCGCCGTCCTTATCGGTGGCGACAAGGCGCGCCGTGGGATTTTCGGCAAGGATGGCAAAGCTGTGTCCGCCCCCGCCTGCCGTACCGTCGAAGTAAACGCCGCCGTCTTTGACGTGCAGCCCTTCGAGCACTTCTGCCACCATGATCGGACGATGATATTCCATCCTCAGTGCTCCGCGCTGCGTTTGTAGGCGAGTGCGTTCGCCTGTTGGATGCTCATCTTCCCGACGCTGCTTTCAAAACGTTCCTGCGCCCAGATCTCGACGTAATCGCCCATACCGACGGTGACGACGTCCTTGACGAGCCCCGCATATTCGCGGAAACTCTTGGGCAGCTGCGCGCGCCCCTGTCCGTCCTCCGTCACCTCTTCGATGGAGCTGAGGATACGGCGCTTGGCGTCCATCATCTCGGGATCGCCGGGGTTGACCTCGTCAAAGGAGGCGAGCTTGCAGCTGAGCACCGATTCGGGCATCACGGAGATGCACCCCGGCGCGTACTCCACGTAGTACAGCGTCTCGCCCTTGGGGAACGCCCCCTTGTATTTGGCGGGAATGCGTATTCTGTTTTTTGCGTCCAGCTGGTGGGCGACTTTCCCGCTCAAAAATTTCACGGCGCTCTTCCTTGTGCGGAGGCCTATAGACCCCCTCGAGTATTACGCTACCTATTATAGCACCACTTGTGACCACTGTCAACCACCTTTGACCAAATTTTT
>CALVPW010000017.1 GCA_944354085.1 uncultured Clostridia bacterium
CTCATGGAGGACTACACCTATGACCTTGCCGACGGGCTCTGCCTCGGCGCGCACATGCTCGAAGTTTCGCCGCAGTTTGCCGCGACCAAACCGCAGATCCAGGTGCATCCTCTCGGCATCGGCGGCAAATCCGATCCTGCCCGCCTCGTCTTCGAGGGCATCTCCGCACCCGAAGCCGTCGCCGTCTCCATGATCGATATGGGCGACAGGCTGCGCCTCATCGTGCAGAAGATCGAACTCGTCAAGTATCCGCACAAGATGCCCAACCTTCCCGTCGGCGGTCTGATGTGGAAGTATCAGCCCAACTTCAAGGAGGGCGTTGCGGCATGGATCTATGCGGGCGGCGCACACCACACCGTTGTTTCGTCCAAGCTCACCGTCGACGAAATGCGCGATCTCGGCAACATGTGGGGCATCGAGGTCGTCGTCATCGACGAGAACACCAAGATCGAGGAGTTCAAGAAAGAGCTCATGTGGTCGGACGTCATCTGGAAGCGCAAATAAGAAAAAGGTCTTGCGGGGCGGTACGGCGTACCGCCCCGTATTTTATGAGGCGATATGTTTTTCAAACGATATGTTTTCGGCGATACTGCCGTATACTATGTAGAGACGCCCGTCGAAGGGCATGACGGCAAAACAACGGTGGGATTTTGCATGTATCCTGCCGACGTGGCGGTCGACGCCGCGCTTCTGCATCCCGATGCGCTCGTGCAGGCGGCGCTCAAAGGGGACGAGGGGCTCATCGATTATACCTTCGGCGTGACCATGCGCAACCGCGAGGCGACGCTTTTGCGGGTCGTCGATCAGCGTGCGGACGACACGGGCGTCGTCACCCGTCTTACGGACGGGCGCGGGAATGCGTTCACGCATACGCTTGCGTACGCAAAGGAGACGCACGTTTTTACCGTACAGATCGCGTACGAAAATGCGACGGGCGCAGAACAGACGCTCGAAATGCTCGAAAGTTTTTCGCTCAGCGGCATCGCAGCCGTCTCCCGCGGGCTCAAAGATACCTGCACGCTCATCCTGCACCGCATGACGAGCGCTTGGTCGCGCGAATGCCGCATGAAGGCGGACGCTTTTTCCGCGCTCGGGCTGGATATGAGCTGGGCGCGCTACGGCGTGAAAGTGGAAAAGTGGGGGCAGGCGGGCAGCATGCCCGACCGCGGCTGGTATCCCTTTGCCGCCGTCGAGGACGCCGCCGCGGGCGTCGTGTGGGCGGTGCAGATGCAGGCGCCCTATTCGTGGCAGCTCGAAGTATATCAGGAGAAGGAGACCTGCGCGCTCTCGGGCGGGCTCGGGGACTATGAATTTGCGCATTGGCGTAAAAATATTGCCGCGGGTGCGACTTTTACAACGCCCAAAGCGTATATCCGTGTGATGCGCGGGAGCGTTTTGCAGGCGTGCAACGCGCTCGTGCACGAAGCCGACCGCCTTCTCGCCGTTCCAAAGAGCGAGGAGACGCTTCCCGTGCTCTTCAACGAATATTGCACCACATGGGGCGTGCCTTCCGAGGAGAACATCACCGCCATCTTAAAGGCGATCGAGCCGCTTCCCATCGACTATTTCGTCATCGACTGTGGCTGGTATAAGCCTGACGACAAAGGGTGGTGCAACGCCATCGGCGACTGGAAGGAGAGCAAACACCTCTTCCCCAAGGGGATCAAAGCCGTCTCGGACGCCATCCGCGCGGCGGGAAAGCGCCCCGGGATCTGGTTCGAGTTCGAGGTCGCGGGCAGGGACAGCGAGATCTTTTATGACGAAAATATGATGCTCAAACGCGACGGCAAGGTCATAACGAGCAAGAACCGCCGCTTCTTCGATCTCAGGCTTCCTGCCGTTCAGACGTATATATCTGCCCGTATGACCGACTTTTTGGCAAAAAACGGGTTTGAATACATCAAGATCGATTATAACGATACCTACGGGATCGGCTGCGACGGCGCCGAGAGTTTGGGCGAAGGCGGAAGACAGGTCGCCGAAGAGAGTTACAAATGGCTGGACAAGATCAAAGCCGCGGTGCCGGATATGGTCATCGAAAACTGCTCTTCGGGCGGGAGCCGCATCGAACCCGGGCGCATGGCGCGCGTTGCCATGTGTTCGTTTTCGGATGCGCATGAGTGCGCGGAGATCCCGCTCGTGGCGGCGAACGTCTCCCGCGTCATCCCTGCGCGGCAGGAGCAGATCTGGGCGGTCCTGCGCGAGGACGAAACGCCGTCCCGCACCGTCTATTCGCTGTGCGCTGCCATGATCGGGCGCATCTGCCTTTCGGGCGACGTGTTAAACCTCACGCCCGAAAAGACGCGCCTCATCCGCGAGGGGCTGGAATTTTACGCCTCCGTCAAGGATGTGGTGCGCCGCGGCGACATCGTCTCCATCGACTGCAACGTCGAATATTACCGCGCGCCCAAGGGCAGGCAGATCTATACCAAGGAGGCAGACGGGAAGCGCCTCGTCATCGTGCACCGTCTGGAAGATGCGGGCGAGATCGCCGTTCCGATGCGCGGCTATCGCCTCGTAAAGGCGTATACCGATATGCCTTACACGGCGGACGCCGATCTTCGCATCCCCGCCTGCGGCGACTACATGGCGGGCGCGTTCCTCTTCGAGAAGGTGTAAAAACGGGGGTTGACATTCCCGCCCATATTTTTTATAATACAGATAACGGAGGATGCCATGCAGCCGATCGCATTTTCGAACGTCGTCTTTACGGACGGGTTCTGGCAGGAGGTGCGCGCACGCAACGCGCGCGTCTCCTTGATGAACGTGTATCGCCGCTTTGCCGAGACGGGGCGTTTTGCCGCCGTCGCCTGCGTCAGGCAGGAAAAGCCGCCGCATATCTTTTACGATTCCGACGTTGCCAAATGGCTGGAAGCGGCGGCGTACTTGCAGAAGGACTATCCCGATGCCGCGGTGCGCGCCATCGTCGACGAAACGGTGGATACCATCGCGCGGGCGCAGCTCCCGTGCGGATATTTCAACAGCTACTATCAGGTCTATAAGCCCGAAAAGATCTTTGCGGAGCGCACCGAGCACGAGTTGTACTGCGCGGGGCACCTCATCGAGGCTGCCGTCGCGCTGGATGCGTGCGGCGTGAACGCAAAACTGCTTGACGTCGCCAAAAAATACGCGGCGTATATCTACGAGCGCTTTTATGTGAAGCGGGATACCGTGTTCACGACGTGCGG
>CALVPW010000018.1 GCA_944354085.1 uncultured Clostridia bacterium
CGCCGTCGTACCGCTGCGACCAATCGTTGACGAGCGGCGCAACGCGCTCCGCCCAATCCGCACCCGAATGAATGATGAAGTACGTCATATGCTCCCTCCTTCCCATGTGTTTCCCGCGTTGGATATCACGCGTTCATACATACCGCTATGCTTTGCGGCATATGCGTTTTTCTCCATTTTTTACAGTATAGCACAAACCGCCGCCGACCGCAAGAGTTTCGCGGTCGGCGGCGGCGCACGTGTTTTGCGTTACGTTACTTGCGTTCGAAACAAATCAGCGTCCCGACGCGGCAGAAAACTGCAAAAGGTCTCAAAAATGCCTGTTTTCAAAGGGTGTAACTATAAAAAGTCTTGTTTGTTCGGCGTGATCGATCGGAAGCTACGTCCTCTTCATATACAGGATCGGGTACGGATCGCCCTGTTCGTCCGTCTCCGACCTTTTATGGGTCTGGAACCCCATGTGTTGATAAAATCCGATCGCCTGCGGGTTTTGCTCGTTGACCGTAAGTTCGCTTACGGCATTGTTTTCAACGGCAAATCGCAGCAGCTTTTTACCGATCCCTTGTCCTCTCTTTTCGGCGGAGACAAAGAGCATTTCAAGTTTTTGTCCGTCGATCCCCGCAAAAGCGACAGGCGTACCGCCTTCTTCTGCGATCAGCAAATGCGGAATGGTTCGCAGTGCTTGCGGCACATATCGCTTGATCCGTTCGATCTCTTTTTCGGATAAAAAGCAATGCGTCGCTTTTACCGAACTTTCCCAGACATGGAGCAATTCTTTGATCAAGATCTCCGTTCTGTTTCGAATTTCTTTACATTGCACCATCGCATCACCGCTTTCTCCGCGCGCATCGCCGAAGACCTTTCATCGGGGATATCCCTTTTTCATGACATAATTTTTGAGAGATATCCCCCTACGCATTACAAGTTGTTCGTTTACGACGACGTATCCCATCTTCTCAAAAAAAGGTCTTGCGGTAACAGAAGCATGCGTAAAGATATTGCCGTGTACGGCGTTTTCCAACTCGCGGCAGATCGCCGTTCCGACGCCCCTGCCGAGATGATCTGCATGGACATACAACCTGTCAAGATATCCGTCCGCGGCAATGTCACCAAATCCGACGATCTTGCCGTGTTCGACCGCCACGACGGCATGATGCCCTTTCAAGGACGCGTCCCATGCCGCCGCATCCATATGTTTCGGCGCCCACGCGTCCAGCTGCTCTGACGTATAATCGGACGCATTGACGGTATGTACAGTATCATAAAAAAGCTTTATAACTTCGTCAACGTCCGAGGACGTATAGTTCCTTATTTCCATTTACGTTACTTGCGTTCGAGACAAACAAGCGTTTCGACATGTTTTGTCTGCGGGAACATATCGAAGGGCTCGACCGAAACGATCGCATACGGCGCATCCGAAGCGCCCGTCTTGACGAGTTCGCCCGTCTCCGTTTCGGCGAGCGCGCCCGTCAAAAGCCCCACGTCCCGCGCCAGCGTTGCAGGATCGCAGGAGATCATCACGATCTTTTTGACGTTGGAAGCAAGGAGCAGACGGATGACGCTGCGCGCAGCGCCCGCGCGCGGCGGATCGAGCACGACGACGACGTCCTTCTCGCGAGACAAAAGGTCGGGAAGGAGCGCTTCGACCTTGCCGCACGTGTTCTCCATCTTCTCAAAGAGCCCGTTGCGCGTTTTGACCGCATCGGCGCAGGCGCTCGCCTCGGGCACGATCTCGATGCCGTACGCCTTTTTGCATTTTTTGGCAAATTTGGCAGTCAGCAGCCCGCCGCCCGCGTAGCAGTCGATGACGGTATCCGCTTCGTCGGCAAACGAGAGCGCGCGTTCATACAGCTTGCCGCGCACGTTTTCGTTGACCTGCACAAAGGTCTGCGGGCCCGCCTCGTACGAGACGCCCCCCTCCGTACAGTCGTACGTGCCTTTCCCCTTGACGAGGACAAATTCCTCCCCGAAGACGACGTTGGTCTTTTTTTGGTTGATATTGAGATATAAGCTGTACGTGGGGAAGATCTCGTCGAGCAAAAACAAAAAGTAGTCGATGCCCTTGATCTCGCGCACCGTGGTCACCAGCGTGACGATGAACTTGCCGCGCAGCTCCCGCACGACGATGTGCCGAAGCTGCCCCGTGCCCGCCTCCTCGTCGTAGCCGTCCAGCCCGCATTTTTCCATGAAACGCGCGAGCGCGGCGATGAGCTTTTCCGACCATTCGGGATGGATGGGGCACGCCGCGATGGGCACGATGCGATGCGAACGCTCCGCATAAAAGCCGATGACGTTCTCCTCCCCCCTTCTTCCGACGGGGAGCTGCAGTTTGTTGCGGTAGGCGTATTCCTTTTCGCTGCGTTCGCAGGGCGCGACCGCCGCGCTGACGCCGCCGATCTTGCGGAGCGCCTCTTTGACGACGCCCGTTTTGAATTTGAGCTGCGCGCGGTATTTGAGGTGCTGCAGCTGACATCCTCCGCACCGCGCAAACACGGCGCACTTGGGGCGGACGCGTTCTTCCGCAGGCGTCAAAAGCTCCTCGATGCGGGCGTACGCGACGTTCCCCTTGACTTTAAGCACTTTCACCTCGGCGCGCTCGCCCGGCAGAAGATAGGGCACGAAAAGCGTCGTTCCTTCGCAATGAGCGACGCCTTCGCCCTGCGTGCCGAGCGCATCACAGGTGACGACGAGTTTCTCGTTCTTTTCCACGATCTTCCCCCCTTTCCGCCGCGTCAAAAGCGACGGGCATTATCGTCCGATCCGTTGCACGGCGCTGTCCACCGAGCGCTGGCAAAAGAAGATGGCGGCGTCGTACGCGGCAAAAAACACCGTGCCGCCCAAAAAAAGAATAAGATATAAATTTTCGGCGATGAGCGGGTACCATGTCTGCGCATCCAATCCAAAGATCGGCACGAGCACCACCCATGCCAGCCACATGGCAAGATCGAACCACACGGCTTTGACCGCGAACACGACGGCGTGCAGCCACGCCCGCTTCACGTACTTTTTTTGCAGATGGTTGACGAGCGGATGCCACCCGAAAAA
>CALVPW010000019.1 GCA_944354085.1 uncultured Clostridia bacterium
AAAAAAAAAGCAACGGTTATCTTTAAGGAGGAATTATAACAGGCTTTATTGGCTTAGCTACTCTCGGTTGCAATTAGGGTTCAATCTCTACAAGCAATTGGTGGAAAAAAAAAAAAAAAAAACATAATTTTTAGGCAAATTCGTTTTACGTTACGATTTGTCCACCAAACCGAGGATAAGGGCGCATCTTGCGCCCTTTCTTCATGCCTAAAATTTATGAAAAAACGCCCGCATTTCATCGCGGGCGTTTGGAGGAAGCAGATTGCAAATAAGCGGCGGTCAGCGGTCGTATACGCTGTTTCCGTCGCTGTCGATGGCGACGACGGCGGGGAAGTCAACGACTTCCATACGGTAGATCGCCTCGCTCAAAAGGTCGGGGAAGGCGACGAGCTGCATCTCGCGGATGGCGTTGCCGTAGTAAGCGCCCGCACCGCCCACGGCGGCGAAGTACACTTTGCGGTTGCGGACGAGCGCCGCGCGCGTTTCCTCGCTCATTTCACCTTTTCCGATCATGCCTTGCAGCCCGAGGTCCAAAAGCCGCGGGGCAAACGCGTTCATGCGGGCAGAAGTCGTCGGTCCGCAGCTCCCGCACGCTTTGCCTGCGGGCGCGGGGCAGGGACCTGCATAATAGATATACGTCTTTTTCAGATCGACGGGAAGCGCTTTTCCTTCGTCGAGGAGCGCCGTCAGGCGTTTATGCGCGCAATCGCGCGCCGTGTAGATGGTGCCTGTCAGCAGAACGCCCTCGCCTGCGCGAAGGGCTTGCGTCTGTTCGGGGGAGAGGGGAAGCGTGAGCTGTTTCATCACAAGACCTCCTTTTCGCAGCGGACGCAATGGCATTGGATGTTGACGGCGACGGGGAGCCCCGCAATGTGGGTGGGCGCGATCTCGCACGCGACGGAGAGTGCCGTGACGTTCCCGCCGAAGCCCTGCGGTCCGATGTTGAGCGCATTGATCTTTTCGAGTGCTTCCCGCTCGATGGACGCCACGTCTTCGCGGGGGTTGAACGTCCCGACTTCTCTCAAGAGCGCCTTTTTTGCGAGGAAGGCGCAGCCGTCGAACGCGCCGCCGATCCCGACGCCTACGCATACGGGAGGGCAGGGGCGCGACCCTGCGAGGCGCACCGCGTCGACGATGGCGTCAACGATGCCGCTCCGCCCCTGCGAGGGGGTGAGCATGGTGAGGCGGCTCATATTTTCGCTGCCGAATCCTTTGGGTAAAAAGGTGATCTTCACGGCGTCTCCCGCCACCATGTCCAAATGCAGATGCGCGGGCGTGTTGTCTCCCGTGTTCACGCGGGTGAGCGGGTCGCAGATGCTTTTACGGAAATTCCCGTCGCGGTAGGCGCGGCGTACGCCGTCGTTCACGGCGTCGGGAAGGGGGGCGCCTGTCAGGTGCACGTCCTGCCCGAGCTCGATCACGACGACCGCCATGCCCGTATCCTGACAGACGGGCATCCCTTCGCGGGCGGCGATCTCTTCGTTTTTTAAGATGGTCTCGAGTGCGAAGCGCGCGGCGCCTTGTTCGCTTTGCGCGGCGGCGGCGAGCGCCGTATGGCAGGCGGGCGTGAGCGTGACGCCCGCTTTGCGCGCGAGGCGGTATACGCAATCGGAAATCGCTTGTGTCGACAAAGTTCTCATGCTTGTATTATAGAACAAATTTTTCAAAAAGCAAAGAGATTTTCTTGGACATTTCACGAAAATCCGCTATAATAATGCTATGGAAGAAAAAGACGGCGTATATTTTCGGCGTCGGGCGCTTTCGGAGGCGGGGATCGCCTATTCGGTGAGCGCCGTGGCGCCCGTGATCTTAGCCCTCATCGTGGGGGTGATCGGCGCTTTGGCGGCAGGCGCGGAATATGCAAAGAGCGATTGGTACCTCTTTTTGAGCTATCTGATCCCGCAGCTCTGTTTTGCCGCGGCGGCGCTCGTATATTTCAGGCGCAGCGGCGTTTCGCCCCGCAGGACGTACGGCGGCTGCAAATGGTACTATTTTCCGCTTGCCGTTTTGCTGCAATTCGGGCTGATGTTCTCGTTGGCGCAGCTTAACGACGTGTTTATCGGTTTTCTGGAGGACCACGGCTATCATTCTTCGGGCGTGCAGCTGCCCTCGCTCGAGGGTTGGAACCTGCTGCCCGCGCTGCTCATCATCGCGCTCCTTCCCGCCGTGTTCGAGGAAACGCTCTTCCGCGGTATCCTCGTAAAAAACATGCACGGCTGCGAATGGGGCACGGCTGTGACGGTGCTCGTTTCGGGCGCGATGTTCGCGCTCTTTCACGGACGCCCCGAACAGACGCTCTATCAGTTCGTCTGCGGGATGTGCTTTGCACTCATCGCCATCCGCGCGGGGAGCATCCTGCCTTCGATGGCCGCCCACCTTTGCAACAACGCCGCCATCCTCGCGCTGACGGCTTCGGGATATCAGACGGAGGGCGGCTGGACGATGCCGTTCGGCTGGTCGGTCGGGCTCACCGTCGCGGCGGCGGTATGTCTTTTGGGGACGATGGTATATCTGATCTTGTTTGACCGCCGCGGCGCGCAGAAGGGCGGTATAAAACACGGCGGCAGCTTTTTCCTCGGTGCGGCGGTGGGGATCGCCGTCTGCGCCGTGCAGTGGATGGTCGTATTGGTCACGGGGTTCGCGGGTGGTTAAGGTCACCGTCGTTTGCGTGGGCAAACTCAAAGAAGCGTTCTGGCGGGACGCGGTCGCGGAATACGCCAAACGGTTGTCGCGTTTTTGTAAATTCGAAGTGCGCGAACTCGCCGAAGGCCGCACGATAGAAGAGGAAGCCGATCCCATCCTCCGCGCGTGCAAAGGGTACGTGTTTGCGCTCGCCGTCGAAGGGGAAGAATGCTCCTCGGAAACCTTTTCCGCCAAGCTGAGATCGCTCGCGGCGCGGGGAGAGGAGATCGTCTTCGTCATCGGTTCTTCGTGCGGGCTTTCCGAGCGCGTCAAGCGGGCGGCGAACGAAAGACTGTCCTTTTCACGGATGACGCTGCCGCATCAGCTCATGCGCGTGGTGCTCTGTGAGCAGATCTACCGCGCGTTCATGATCGCGGCGGGGGCGGAATATCACAAATAAACGCCGCGGCATATGGTGGAAGGTGAACGTTTACGAAGAGGTTTCTGCCTTCTACCAAAGCTACCGCGGCGAAAAGGCGGTGATCGGCGAAAGCGTGTGCGGACGCAGGATATACGCCTTGTTCGTGGGCACGCATACCCCGCCTCTGGGGATCTGTCAGTATGCGATGCACGCGCGCGAATGGATCACGGCGGATCTTGCGCTGTGGCATGTGCGCCGCGGGCTCGTCCGCGGCGGGGTCTGGGTGGTCCCGCTCGTCAATCCCGACGGCGCGCTTTTGGTGCAGGAGGGGGCGGTGAGCGTGGCGCACGGGCGGCGGGCGGAGCTGCTGTATCTCAACGGCAGCGGCGACTTTTCCAAATGGAAGGCAAACGCGCGCGGCGTCGACCTCAACGTCAATTTCGATGCCCGCTGGGGCACGGGTGCGCACAACGTCCGCATGCCGGGGAGCGCCAACTACGTGGGCATCATGCCCTTTTCCGAACCCGAGAGCAAGGCGCTGCGCGATTTTACGCGCGCGGTGCAGCCGCAGTTCACGGTGAGCTATCATACCAAGGGCGAGGAGATCTACTGGCGGTTCCATCAGCCGTTTTTACGGGCGCGGCGGGATAAACGGATCGCGCGGCGCATGAGCGCGGCGACGGGGTATCCGCTCAGGGAGGCGCCGCATTCGGCGGGCGGCTATAAAGATTGGTGCATCGAAAAGCTGGGCATCCCCGCCCTGACCGTCGAGGCGGGCAGGGAGAGCTTTTCGCATCCGCTCGGGCTCGCCGCGCTGTCCGACCTCGTTTCGAAAAATCTCGACGCGCTCGTGCGTTTTACGGAGGAATGGTAATGGAAGAGCGCTTTATGCGGGAGGCGATCCGCCTTGCCGAAAAAGCGAAAAAAAAGGGCGAGGTGCCCATCGGCGCCGTCGTCGTATACAACGGAAAGATCGTCGGGCGAGGCTACAACCTCCGCACGCGGCTGCAGATGGCGACCGCGCATGCCGAGGTCCGCGCCATCGACCGCGCCTGCAAAAAGCTGCATTCGTGGCGGCTCACGGGCGCGGAGCTCTACGTGACGCTCGAGCCCTGTCCCATGTGCATGGGCGCCGTGCTCAACGCGCGCATCGACCGCGTGTATTTCGGCGCGTACGAGCAAAAGGGGCGCAGTCTTACAAAGGAGCTCGCAAGCGCCAATCTTCTCAATCACAAGACAGAAGTGGTGGGCGGCGTGCTGCAAGAGGCGTGCGCGGCGGTGCTCACCTCCTTCTTTACGCAGATGCGCCTGCGTGAGAAGAACAAAAAACACGGCAGATAAAGGAGGTTATATGAAAGTATTGCTTGTGAACGGCAGCCCGCGTGCGAACGGCTGCACACATACGGCGCTCGCCATCGTCAAAGAGGCGCTCGAAGCGGACGGCGTGGAGGCGGAGCTGATCGATCTCGGCAGCCGTCCCGTGCACGATTGCATCGCCTGCGGCAAATGCCGCGGACGGGGCGCATGCGTTTTTGACGACGACGTGGTGAACACGCTCATCGAAAAGGCGAAGGGGGCGGACGGGTTCGTGTTCGGCTCTCCCGTGTATTACGCGCACCCGTCGGGGCAGCTGCTCTCCGTTTTGGACCGCGCCTTTTATGCGGGCGGATACGCCTTTGCGGGGAAACCGGGCGCGAGCGTCGTCTCTGCCCGCCGCGGCGGGACGGCGGCGTCGTTCGACGTCCTCAATAAATACTTCGGCATATCGCAGATGCCCGTCGTTTCGTCGAGCTATTGGAACATGGTGTACGGCAGCACGCCCGAACAAGTGCTTCGGGATGCGGAAGGGGTACAGACGATGCAAAATCTTGGGCACAACATGGCGTATCTCGTCAAGTGCATCGCCGCGGGAAAGGCGCAGGGCGTCCTCCCGCCCGCAAACACCACGTCGGTGCGCACCAACTTCATCCGTTAAGAGCGCGGCGCTTTTCCCGCGCTTTTTTGTATGCGGCGGGATGGGTATGCTCCGATTATACAAAGATCGCGCGTGATCTGCTTTTTTTCCTGCATTCCGTTGACTTTTTATGCACGCGGATGGTATAATACATCATAAAGGACGTAATTTTTTGCGGGAGAAGAACATGGCGTTTTGCAAACTTCCCACGGGCGTGCAGGATATCCTGCCCGCCGAATGCAGGATCTTGAACGCGGTCAAGGAAAAACTTTCCGCCGCCTTCGAAGAAAACGGGTACGAGCCCGTGCTTTCGGCTGCCGTGGATTACTACGATACCTATGCCAAAACGGAGAACGCGCTGCCCGAAGAGCGGATGTTCAAGTTTACGGACGGCGACGGGAAGATCTTAGTGCTCCGTCCCGACGCCACGCTCTCCATCTCCCGTATCGCGGCGACCAAGCTGGGGCGGGAACGCGCGCGCCTTTGCTACTTCGTCAACAAATGGGACGCGCAGAACGCGGGCGGGCTGAAAAGCCGCGAGATCATTCAGGCGGGCGTAGAGCGGCTCGGCGAGAGCGGCGCGCTTTCGGATGCGCAGACCATCGCGTTTGCCGTCGACTGCGCCCGCAGGGCGGGGCTCAAAGACCCGATCGCCGAGATCGGGCACGTCGGCTATCTGAAAGGGATCTTGGAGGCGTGCGGGCTCTCGTCCGAAGAGGCGGAGACCGTCCGCGCGTATATCGACGCCAAGGACGGGCTGAACGCCGAGCGGCTGCTGTCGCAGGCGGGCGCGGGGCGGGAGACGCTGGACGCAGTCCTCGCGCTCCCCACGCTGTTCGGCGGGACGGAGGTCTTTGACCGCGCCGCCGCGCTCACGCAAAACAAAACGGCGCTCGCCGCCGTGGCACATTTGCGCGAAGTCGGGCGCATCCTCACGGACATGGGGTATGCGAACAATATCTGTTTCGACCTCGGAACGGTCAAGCGGCTCTCCTATTATTCGGGCGTCGTCTTTTCGGGCTTCGTCAAGGAGCTGGGCGTTCCCGTGCTCTCGGGCGGGCGGTACGATACGCTTGCCGACGCTTTCGGAAAACATATCCCCGCCGTCGGCTTCGCCATGGGCTTAAAACGGGTGCTCGTCGCGCTCGAACGGCAGGGCGGGCTCCCCGCCGCGCCCCAGACGGACGTCGCCGTCGCCTGCGAACGGGGGGCGGAGCGGGAGGCGGACGCCTTCCGCCTGCAATGCGTGAAGGAGGGGAAACGAACGGTGTTCCTCGCCTCGTACGGCAAAGAGGCGCTGCAAAAAGAAGACGCGTGCGAGAAATATTTCGTGACGAAAGAGGGGGTGCAAAAAATATGATCACGTTTGCACTGCCCAAAGGAAGACTTGCCGAAAAAAGCGCGGAGATGCTCTCCGCCTGCGGGGTGGATACCGCCGTCCTGCGCGAAGATACCCGCCGCCTCGTGCTCACGTCTGCGGACGGGAACTACCGCTTTTTCCTTGTCAAACCCGCCGACGTTCCCGTATACGTGGAATCGGGCGTCGCCGATCTCGGCATTGCGGGCAAGGACACCCTCATTGAGGAAGGGCGCGATCTTTATGAGATCCTCGACTTAAAAACGGGGGCGTGCAGCTTGTGCATCGCGGGCTATCCCGAACGGCGGGACGTGCTCACGAACGCGCACCTTCGCATCGCCACCAAATACGTGAACACGGCAAAAAAGGTGTTTGCCGCGCGGGGGGAGGAGATCGAGATCATCCCGCTGCACGGATCCATCGAACTTGCGCCCGTCACGGGGCTTGCCGACGTGATCTTCGACGTCGTGCAAACGGGTTCCACCCTCAAAGCCAACGGGCTCGTCGTGCTCGAAGAGGTGTTTTCGGGCATTACGGCGCGCCTCGTCGCCAATAAGATCTGCTTTAAGACGAAGGCGGCAGAGATCCTGCCCCTCGTTTCAAAACTCAAAGAGGTGCTTGCATGAAGATATACCGTGCATCCGAATGCGGCGCACTCCTCCAACGCGCCTTTGACGCGCGCGAAAAGGAACTTGCCGCCGTCAACGCCATCCTTGCCGACGTGCGCGCGCGGGGGGATGCGGCGGTGTTCGAATACGAAGAAAAATTCGACCGCACCGTACTCACCGCGCAAAATTTCCGCGTGTCGGAAGAAGAATTCAGCGCCGCATATGCGGCGGTCGAGCCTGCATTTTTGGAGAGCCTGCGGCGGGCGATCGACAACATTTACGCATACCATGTCCGCGAAGGACGCAAAGATACCGTACATACCGCGCACGGCAGGACGACGGGTTACGTCGTGCGGGCGGTGGAGCGCGCGGGCATCTACGTGCCGGGCGGCACGGCGCCGCTCTCTTCCTCCGTCCTGATGGGCGTGCTGCCCGCCAAGGCTGCGGGGGTGGAACGCATCGTCGTCGTCACGCCCGCCAAGGAGGGGAAGGTCTCGCCTTACACGCTCGTCGCCGCCAAGGAATGCGGCGTGGACGAGGTGTATAAATGCGGCGGCGCGCAGGCGGTCGCGGCGCTCGCGTACGGCACCGCGCTCGTGCCCAAGGTGGATGTGATCGCGGGGCCCGGGAACATCTTCGTCACCCTTGCCAAAAAGCAGGTGTACGGGCAGGTGGGTATCGATATGCTCGCGGGCCCGAGCGAGATCCTGATCGTTGCCGACGCTTCCGCCCGTCCTTCGTATGTGGCGGCGGACGTTCTGTCGCAGGCGGAGCACGACGTGCTCGCCCGTCCGCTCGTCGTCGTCACGGACGAAGACCTTGCCCGCGCCGTGGCGGCGGAAGTGGAAGCGCAGCTCAAAAAACTCCCCCGCGAGGCGATCGCACGGCGTTCCGTCGAGGAGCAGGGGGGCATCATCGTTGCGGGCTCTGCCGACGAGGCGTGCGCCATCGCCAACCAAGTGGCGCCCGAACATCTCGAACTGTACGTTTCCGATCCCGCGGCGCTCCTTCCCAAGATCAGGAATGCGGGCGCGGTGTTCATGGGCGGCTACACGCCCGAACCCGTGGGCGATTACTTTGCGGGTCCCGATCACATTCTGCCCACGTCGGGCAGCGCGCGCTTTTTCCAGGTGCTCAACGAGGATGTGTTCACCCGCAAGATGAGCGTCATCTCGTACACCAAAGAGGCGCTCAAAGAGGACGGGGCGGATATCATCCACCTTGCAAAAAGCGAGGGGCTGGATGCGCACGCGAACGCGGTCGCCGTCCGCCTCGCCGATATGGAGGAAAGATCATGAGAGAGGCATCCCTCACGCGCAAGACCAAGGAAACGGACATCGCGCTCGCCCTTTCCCTTGACGGGACGGGCAAGGCGTCTGTGCAGACGGGCGTCGGCTTTTTCGATCACATGCTCGAACTTTTGACCGTGCACGGGCGGCTGGATCTTACGCTCACGTGCAGGGGCGATCTCAACGTGGACGCGCATCACACCGTCGAGGATGTGGGCATCGCGCTGGGCGACTGCGTGCGCACGGCGCTGGGGGACAAGCGCGGCATCGCCCGCTTTGCAGACCGCGTCGTGCCCATGGACGACGTGGCTGCGCTCGTCGCCGTCGACTTTTCGGGACGGCCCGCGCTCGTGTTCGAGGAGATGCTCACGGGGAGAGTGGGCAACTTCGATATGGAACTCGTCGAAGAATTTTTACGCGCCTTCTCCACGCATGCGGGGTGCAATCTTTACGTAAAACTTTTGCATGCGGGCAACCGCCATCACGAGGCAGAGGCGATCTTCAAAGCGCTCGCGCTCTGCCTGCGCGACGCCGTTTGCGTCGTTTCGGACGTCATCCCGTCCTCCAAGGGGATGCTCGAATGATCGGCATCCTCGATTACGGCATGGGGAATCTGCGCTCCGTGCAAAAGGCGATCGCCTACCTCGGCGGCAGCGCCGCCGTCACGGCGGACGAGGATACGCTCGACGGCTGCGAGAAGCTCATCCTTCCCGGCGTCGGGAGCTTTGGCGCGGGGATCAAGGAGCTCAACGACAAGGGGCTCGCCGCGTACGTCAAGCGCCGCGCCGCAGGGGGGACGCCGCTGCTCGGGATATGCCTCGGCATGCAGTTCCTGCTCGAAGAGAGCGAGGAGGAGGGGCTCTTTTCGGGGCTCGGGCTCGTCAAAGGACGGGTCGTGCCCTTTACGGAGGGCAAGATCCCGCACATGGGCTGGAATGCCGTTACCGATATGCGCGGACAACTCTTTAAGGGCATCCCTTCGGGTACGCAGTTTTACTTTGTGCACAGCTATTATGCGGATACCACGCAAGCGTTCACGCTCGGCAAGACCGAATATTACCGCACGTTCGCCTCTGCGGTGGGAAAGGACAACGTGTTCGGCGTTCAGTTCCATCCCGAAAAGAGCGGGGCGGCGGGCTTACAGCTTTTAAGGAATTTTCTCGCTTTGTGAGGTCGCCATGAAACTCTATCCTGCGATCGATATCCTGAACGGCCGCGCCGTCCGCCTCATGTACGGCAAGCGCGATGCGGTCACCGATTACGGCGATCCCGTCGACTGCGCCCGCCGCTGGGTGGACGAGGGCGCCGAGATCTTGCACGTCGTCGACCTTTCGGGCGCGTTCGGCGAAGAGGGCGGGTTCGAGCGCGTGCTCGAAGATATCGCCCGCCTCGGCGTGCCCGTCCAATCGGGCGGGGGGCTGCGCTCGATGGCGGAGATCCACCGCCGCTTCCGTGCGGGCGCCGACCGCGTCGTGCTCGGCACCGTGTGCGCGGAGCAGCCCGAAGTTTTGTACGAAGCCGTGCAAAAGTACGGCGCAAAGATTGTTGCGGGCATCGACGCCAAGGACGGGCGGCTCGCGGTGCGCGGCTGGACGCAGCTTGCCGATAAGGACGCCTTTGAATTCGGGTGCGAAGCCAAGGCGCTCGGCATCGCGGACGCGGTCTTTACCGATGTCGGGCGGGACGGCGCGCTCACGGGCGTCAACGTGGCGGAAACGGTGCGCATGGGCGAAACGGGGCTCAACGTCATCGCCTCGGGCGGGGTGCGCGATCTGGAGGATCTGCGCGCGCTGAAGGAACAGGGCGTGTACGGCGTCATCCTCGGGCGGGCGATCTATACGGGCGCCATCCGCTTAAAAGACGCATTCGGGGTGAGCTGATGGTACGCAAAAGGCTGATACCGTGTCTGGACTTAAAGGACGGACGCGTCGTCAAAGGGGTGAATTTTCTTTCGCTGGTGGATGCGGGCGATCCCGTTGAAACGGCGAAGGTGTATAACGCGTTCGGCGCGGACGAGATCGTCTTTTTGGATATCACCGCAAGTTACCGCGGCGATTCGCCCATGTGGGACGTCATCGCCCGCGCGAGCGAGCAGGTGTTCCTGCCGCTCACCGTGGGAGGGGGGATGCGTACGGTGGAGGATTTCCGCCGCATGCTCGCCTGCGGGGCGGATAAGATCGCCGTCAATTCCGCCGCGATCAAGCGCCCCGAACTCATCACCGAAGCCGCCTTGCGGTTCGGACGGCAGTGCGTGGTGCTCGCCGTCGACGCCAAGCGCGATGGGGACGGCAGATACAAAGTATACCTCAACGGCGGCAGGGTGAACACGGGGCTGGACGCCGTCGAATGGGCAGAGGAGGGCGTCCGCCGCGGTGCGGGAGAGATCCTTCTCACCAGCATGGACCGCGACGGGACCAAGGAAGGGTACGATCTCGAACTCACGCGGGCAGTGGCGGAAGCCGTCAACGTCCCCGTCGTCGCCTCGGGCGGGGCGGGCAAGATGAGCCATTTTTACGACGTGCTCACCGAGGGCAAGGCGGATGCGGCGCTCGCGGCGTCCCTCTTCCACTTCGGCATCATCAATATGCACGACTTAAAGGGATATCTCGCGGAACGGGGCGTTCCCGTCCGCACGGAGGGCAATTGAATGGAAAACGTAAAATTCGATGAGAAAGGTCTCATCTGCGCCGTTGCGCAGGACTACGAGACGGGCGAAGTGCTCATGCAGGCGTATATGAACGCCGAAGCGCTCAATAAGACGCTGAAAACGGGCTACGCGCATTATTACAGCCGTTCCCGCAAAAAACTCTGGAAGAAAGGGGAGGAGAGCGGCAACGTGCAAAAAGTCGTCTCCGCCTCCTTCGACTGCGACCGCGACTGTATCCTGCTGCAGATCGAACAGACGGGCGTCGCCTGCCATACGGGCGCAAGGAGCTGTTTTCACGATCCCGTCGTCACGAACGAGCGGGCGGGACTGACCTTTTTGGGCGAGCTCGTGCGCGTCGTCGAAGACCGCAAGCAAAACCCCGTCGAAGGCTCCTATACCGCGTACCTTTTCGGCCGCGGCGTGGATAAGATCGCAAAAAAGATGGGCGAGGAGGCGGTGGAAGTCGTCATCGCATCCAAGAACGACGATAAGGAAGACCTCACGCGGGAGATCGCCGATCTTTCCTATCATCTGCTCGTTCTCATGGAGCAAAAGGGCGTTTCGCTCGCCGACGTGTGCACGGAACTCAAACGCAGACACAAATAAAGATCGCCTCCCGTTTTTGGGCGGGGCGTGCGCCGCAGCCGCGGCGATAAGGAGGATATTATGCCAAAAGAAGCAACGGGGACGCTGCTGTCCTGCCGCGCGGGCATCCGCGTCGTCGACGCCACGCTGCGCGACGGCGGGCTCGTCAATGATTTCCGATTTTCCGACGATTTCGTGCGGGCGCTGTTCGCGGCGGACGCCGCGGCGGGCGTCGACTATATGGAGCTCGGCTATAAGGCGGATAAGGATATGTTCGATCCCGCGTCGTTCGGCGCGTGGAAGTTCTGCCGCGAAGCAGATATCGAGCGCGTACTCGGCGGCAACGATACGGGGATGAAACTCGCGTGCATGGCGGACGTGGGGCGGTGCAATTTCCGCCGCGATATCTGCGAAAAGGGCAATTCGCTCATCGATATGTACCGCATCGCAACGTATATCAACGCCATTCCCGCCGCGGTCGAGATGATCGAATACTGCGCGGCGAAAGGATACGAGACGACGGTCAATGTGATGGCGATCTCCAAGGAGAAGGAAAAGGAGATCGATCAGGCGCTCGATATGCTCGGCAAGAGCCCCGCGAAAGCCATCTACATCGTCGACAGTTACGGCGCGCTCTATCCCGAAGAGATGCGCGTGCTCGCGGCGAAGTATCTCGAAGCGGGCGACAAATACGGCAAGGAGATCGGCATCCACGCGCACAACAATCAGGATCTTGCGTTTGCGAACACCATCGAGTGCGTGGCGGCGGGCGTCAACTATCTGGATGCGACGGTGAACGGCATGGGACGCGGCGCGGGCAACTGCGCGCTCGAGCTTTTGCTCGGCTTTTTGAAGAACCCCAAATACAAACTTTTGAGCATCTTAAAATTCCTCGAAGCGGGGCATATGCAGGCGCTCCGCGACGCGGGCGCCGTGTGGGGATACGGCCTTCCTTACCTTTTGACGGGCGTTTTCAACCGCCACCCTTCGAGCGCCATCCGCTATATCAAGGAAAAGCGCGAAGATATCGTTTGCTTTATGAACGAATTGCTCGATCAGGAGTAAAATACGGCGTTTTTTCGGCGTCGGAAATGTGATTTTTATCGGCGTCGGAAATGTGATTTTTATGTGAAAGGCGTAAAAAATCGCTTTATGTTCTGTTGACATTTTTTGCATGACATGATAGTATAAAAAAGAGCGTTGAAATTTCGGTTTTGGCGTTCTTTTTATCATATGCGGGGGTCGTTAAGCGCACTGTGCAAACGCGCGCCGCATTGTAAGGTTTGCACGTTTTGTAGAGAGGAGGTTGAATTTCTTGCTGAAAACTTTGGCAAAATGTATTCGGGAATACAAGCTGGCTTCCATCTTATCGCCCGTTCTCGTGACGATCGAAGTCGTTCTCGAATGTCTCATCCCGTTCATCATTGCCCAGCTCATCAACGTCATCGACGTCAACGTCCCGACGGAGATCGATCTCGGGCAGGTATGGATGTATGGCGGGATCCTGATCGCAATGGCGGTCGCGTCGCTCGCGGCGGGCGCTTTGGCGGGCGCGTTCTGCTCGCGCGCTTCGGCAGGGTTTGCAAAGAACGTCAGAAAGGACATGTTCTACAATATCCAGACGTTCTCCTTTGAAAACATCGATAAATATTCCACCCCGTCCCTCGTCACCCGTATGACGACGGACGTGTGGAACGTGCAGATGGCGTACATGATGATCGTGCGTATCGCCGTCAGATGCCCCGTGATGATCGTCTTCGCGGCGGTCATGGCGTTCGTCATGGGCGGGAGCCTTGCGTGGATCTTCATCGCGGTCATCCCCGTGCTCGTCATCGCGCTTTTGGCGATCATGACGAAGGCGCTGCCCATGTTCAAGCGCCTCTTCCCCAAATACGACGATATGAACGAATCGGTGCAGGAGAACATCAACAGCATCCGCGTCGTCAAGTCGTACGTACGCGAAGAGTACGAAAAGCAAAAGTTTGCAAAGACTTCTGGCACGCTGTGCAAGGAATTCACGCGCGCCGAGCGCCTCTTGGCGTGGAACAGCCCCATCATGCAGTTCTGCTTCTACGGCGTGCTGTGCGCGGTGCTGTATATCGGTTCGTACATCATCATGGATACGGCGGGCGCCACGACGACGGGCGAAGTTTCGCAGCTCATCGTGTACGGCATGCAGATCCTTTCCTCGCTCATGATGTTCTCCATGGTGTTCGCCATGATCGTCATGTCGATGGAATCGGCGCGCCGTATCTGCGAGATCTTGAACGAAAAGAGCACGCTGCACAACCCCGAGCATCCCGTGTACGAAGTGGCGGACGGCTCCATCGACTTTGAGAACGTCGCATTCAAGTACGCGGCGAACGCCGAGCGCAACGTGCTCGAAAATATCGATCTGCACATCAGATCGGGCGAGACGATCGGCATCATCGGCGGCACGGGCTCTTCCAAGACGTCGCTCGTCAACCTCATCTCCCGCCTTTACGACGTGACGGAAGGGGAGGTGCGCGTGGGCGGGAGAAACGTCAAGGAGTACGATCTCGAAGCGCTCAGAAATCAGGTCGCCGTCGTGCTGCAAAAGAACGTCCTCTTCTCGGGCACCATCAAGGAAAACCTGCGCTGGGGCAACAAGGACGCGACGGACGAAGAGCTCGTCGAGGCGTGCAAGCTCGCGCAGGCAGACGAGTTCATCCAGACCTTCCCCGATAAATACGATACCTACATCGAACAGGGCGGTACCAACGTCTCGGGCGGGCAGAAGCAGCGTCTTTGCATCGCGCGCGCGCTTTTGAAAAATCCCAAGGTCATCATCCTTGACGACTCCACGTCCGCCGTCGATACGCACACCGACGCGCTCATCCGCAAGGCGTTCCGCGACTATATCCCCGCAACGACGAAGATCATCATCGCGCAGCGCATCTCCTCGGTGGAGGACGCCGACCGCATCATCGTCATGGACGGCGGCAAGATCAACGGCATCGGCACGCACGAAGAACTTCTTAAAACGAACACCATCTATTCGGAAGTGTACTATTCGCAGATCAAGGGCAGCGGTGACAAAGAACGCGACGCCGCCAACGAGGCTGCCTTCCGTGAGAGCATCAAAGCCTCGATCGAAGGGCAGAACAACGACGAGGGGGGTGAGAACGCATGAGAAAAGACCAGATGCAAAAGCGCCCCGCCCTGCAAAAGGACATCGTCAAGCGCCTTTTGAAGTCGCTCTTCCATTACTATCCGCGCATGCTGCCCATCGCGCTCGTATGTATCGCGGTGAACGCGGCGATCTCCTCCATCCCCGCGCTCTTCATGGAGCGGCTGTATACCGTCCTCGGCGACGCGCTCACGGCAAAGCTCGGCTGGTCGGACGTCGCGGGCGACGTGGCGGGGATCATGGGGATCCTCATCGGCATGTATGCGGTCTCGCTCATCGCGGGCGCCGTGTATAACCAGCTGATGGCGATCATCACGCAGGGATATCTCAACAAAATGCGTATGCAGATGTTCAACGAGATGCAGGATCTTCCCATCCGTTACTTCGATACGCACAACCACGGCGATATCATGAGTTATTACACCAACGATATCGACGCGCTCCGTCAGATGATCGCGCAGAGTATCCCGCAGCTCATGATCTCGGGTATCATGTGCCTCACGCTGTTCGTCATCATGCTCAATTTCAGCATCTACCTCACGCTCATCATCCTCGTCGGCATCGTGGCGATCGTCATCGTCACCAAGCTGGTGGGCGGCGGCGCCAGCAAGTTCTTCCTCGGCACCCAGCGCGCCGTGGCAAGGACGGAGGGCTTCGTCGAAGAGATGATGCAGGGGCAAAAGGTCATCAAGGTCTTCTGCCATGAGGAGGAGGCGAAAGCGGGCTTCGACGTCGTCAACGGCACGCACTTTGAAATGTCGGATAAGGCGAACCGCTACGCCAACATGCTCATGCCCATCATCGCCAACATCGGCAACGTCATGTACGTCGTCGTCGCGCTCGTGGGCGCCGTGCTTGCGGCGAATGCGATGGATAACCTCAACCTGACGGGATTCGCGGCGTTCACGCCCGCGCTCATCGTGGCGTTCCTGCAAACGACGCGTCAGTTCTCCAACAACATCGGACAGGTCTCCAACCAGATCAACTCCGTCGTTTTGGGTCTTGCGGGTTCGCAGCGCATCATCGGTCTCATCGACGAAAAGCCCGAAACCGACGAAGGGTACGTTTCGCTCGTCAACGCAAATATCGCCGAAGACGGCACCATCACCGAGAGCGCAGAGCGCACGGGCGTGTGGGCGTGGAAACACCCGCATGCGGCGGACGGCTCCGTCAGCTATACCAAGCTCGAGGGCGACGTGCGTCTTTTCAACGTCGACTTCGGGTACGTGCCCGAAAAGATCGTCCTGCACGATATCAGCCTGTATGCCCGTCCCGGGCAGAAGGTCGCGTTCGTCGGTGCGACGGGCGCGGGCAAAACGACGATCACCAACCTTCTGACCCGCTTCTACGACATTGCCGACGGCAAGATCCGTTACGACGGCATCAACATCAACAAGATCAAGAAGGGGGATCTGAGAAGGTCGCTCGGCATGGTCTTGCAGGATACAAACCTCTTCACCGATACGGTGATGGGCAACATCCGTTACGGCAAGCTGGACGCGACGGACGAAGAGTGCATCGCGGCTGCCAAGCTCGTGGGTGCGGACGATTTCATCACCCGCCTTCCCGAGGGCTACAATACGATGCTCTATCAGAACGGCGCCAACCTTTCGCAGGGGCAGCGCCAGCTCCTCTCCATCGCCCGCGCGGCGGTCGCCGATCCGCCCGTCATGATCTTGGACGAGGCGACGAGCTCCATCGATACCCGTACCGAAGCCATCGTGCAGCACGGCATGGATAAGCTCATGGAGGGCAGAACGGTGTTCGTCATCGCGCACCGCCTCTCCACCGTCAAGAACTCCAACGTCATCATGGTCTTGGAGCACGGCCGCATCATCGAGCGCGGCACGCACGATCAGCTCATCGAACAAAAGGGCAAGTACTATCAATTGTACACGGGCGCGTTCGAGCTCGAATAAACAGTCTTGTACCCGATCAAGGTCCGCATGCGTGCGGGCCTTTTTTCGTGCCGCAAAAAGCCCGCCCGTCATATTTTTGCGCCGCGCCGCATACAGTAGCGTAGAGCAAAAATAGGCGGAGGAACAGCATGGAACCATTCGGCGTTTACGAGGATATCGCGTCGCGGACGGGCGGCGAGATCTATATCGGCGTTGTGGGGCCCGTCCGTACGGGGAAATCCACTTTTATCAAAACTTGGATGCAGCAGCTCGTGCTGCCGGGCGTCACGGGCGCCAAAAAGGCGCGCTACACCGACGAGCTCCCGCAGGCGGGGAGCGGGCGCACCGTTATGACGACGGAGCCCAAATTCGTGCCCGAAGAGGGCGCCGAGATCAAAGCGGGCGAAATGACCGCGCGCGTGCGGCTCATCGACTGCGTCGGCTTTCCCGTCGAAGGCGCGGGCGGATTCGAGGAGGAGGGCGCTCCCCGTCTCGTCAAAACGCCGTGGAGCGAAACGCCCCTGCCGTTCGGGCAGGCGGCGGAGGAGGGGACGCGGCGCGTCATCCGCGACCATGCGACCATCGGCGTATTGGTGACGACGGACGGCTCTGTTTCCGATCTGCCGCGTATCGCCTACGAGCCTGCGGAGGAGCGCGCCGCCGAGGAGCTCAAAGCCATCGGGAAACCGTATGCGATCGTGCTCAACTGCCGCGAACCCGCCGCTGCCGAGGAGCTCAGGGCGGCGCTGCGGGAAAAGTACGGCGTGCCCGTGATCGCGCTCGATCTCGAACGGGCGGACGCCGCGGCGCTCGCCGCGGTGCTCGAATGCATCCTCTACGAATTCCCCGTCGTATCGGTGGATATCGACCTTCCCGACTGGATGCGCGTGCTCGATGCGGACAGTCCCGTGATCGCAGAGGTCTTGAGCGGGATCCGCGCGCTCGCGCCCAAGATCAATAAAATGAGCGACTGCGCGCTGCTCGATACGCTGTATCCCGCGAGCAGCCGTCTGCTGCCGCCCGCCGATCTCACGCTGGACGCCGCAACGGGGCGGGCGTCCTGCCGCATCGGCGCAAAGGAGGGCGCGTTTTACGAGGTGCTGAGCGAACAATGCGGCGAGAGCATCCAAGGCGATCTCGACCTCATGGCGTATTGTTCGCGGCTGGCGCGCGCCCGCGGTCTCTACGAGCGGGTGGGGCAGGCGTTCGAGGACGCCCGCGCATACGGCTACGGCGTCGTCCCGCCCGAGGCGGCGGAGATGAACCTCGCCGAGCCCACGCTCGTCCGCCGCGGCGGCAGGACGGACGTCAACTTAAAGGCGGATGCGCCCAGCTATCACGTCATCCGCGTGGACGTCTGCGGCGAAGTGCACCCCGCGCTCGGGAACGAGGAGCAGAGCGCCGCCTTCGTCAAACAGCTTGCGGAGGAGATGGAACGCGAGCCCGAACGCGCGTGGGAGACGAACATGTTCGGGCGTACGCTCAAAGAGATGCTCGGCGAGGAACTCGCCGTCAAAAACCGTTCGATGGGCGAGAGCGTCCGTAAAAAGATGCGCCGCACCGTCACGCGCATCGTCAACGAAGGCAAGGGCGGCGTCATCTGTATCCTGCTCTGACCTTGTGCCGCGCCCAAACGGGCGCGGCGCTTGCTTTTTTGCAGGATATCGTGCGTTTTCGGGCATATAAAATTTTCGGGAAGGGGGTTGACAAGCGGGCAGGATATGGTATAATAGATTGCAAAAGATGATAAGGAGGGCGCGAAAACATGTTTTACGCGTTATTGGCGCTCACCACGGCGCAGATCGCGATCGTGGCAGTATGCGCAGCCGTCGGCGTCGTGCTCATCACCGTAGGGGCGGTCGGCATCGCACGTTCGGCAAAAAAGAAAAATTCGGCACCGCCTCCGCCGTCTGTCGGAACTGCTTCCAAACAGCCTTTTGAGCCGCAGTCTTTGCCCGCCGAGCCCGTCGAAGAGGAACCTTCGCAGGCAGCGGAAGCCGCCGAGCCCGTCAAAGAGGAACCCGCGCAGGCGCAGGGGGAAGTCGCTGCCGCCCCTGTCGAAGAGGTGCCCGCACAGGCGCAGGAGGAAGTCCCTGCCGCCCCTGCCGAAGAGGCGCCCGCACAGGCAGCGGAAGCCGCCGAGCCCGTCGAAGAGACTCCTGCACAGGCGCAGGAGAACGCCGAGCCTGTCGAAGAGGCGCCCGCACAGGCAGCGGAAGCCGCCGAGCCCGTCGAAGAGGAACCCTCGCAGGCGCAGGAGGAAGTCCCTGCCGCACCTGTCGAGGAGGCGT
>CALVPW010000020.1 GCA_944354085.1 uncultured Clostridia bacterium
GCAGTTTGGACTTGCGCAGTCCCATGTCGCCCGCGTCGTCCATGCGGTTGAGATAGCGCGCCTTGCCCCCTTCCTCCGTAAAAGCAAGCGCGAACTGCTGCGCGATCATGGGATACGCGCCCTCGTAAGCGCGCAGCGCTTTTTCGACGTGGACGACGATCATGTCCCCGCACCGCTCGCCGATGGCGCAGGCGACGATCTTTTCGCCCACCGTCAGCAAGCCGCATAAGAGCCCGAACGCTCCGATCTCGGGCACGAGCTCGTACACCTCGTCCATTTCCTCGTCGGCAAGATAACTCTCCTTGGCGCGCTGCACCGCGTCGTATTCGTGCAGAAAGGCGAGGAGCGCGCCCTCGTCCTCCTTGCGGTAGACGCGGAAACACCAATCGGGATACTTCTTTTTGAACTTGTTCACGTGGTTGCGCTGCCCCGCGTACTTCCCGCCCGCATAGGTGCGGAACGCCTCCGCCTCGTACAGATAATCCCGCCAGCGGCGGATATCGGTGACGGAAAAATCGGCGTACCGCGCGACGAGCGCGGGCAGCGCGGCGCGCGGCACGTTGGTAAAGTGCAGCCTGATCTCTGCGTCGCGGCAGTACCGTTCGATCGCCGCCACCGCGCGCAGCTGCGCCGCGGCATCCCCCGTTTTCGAGAGCGGATAGTGGAAGTAGCACTTCCCCGCGTACAGCTCTTTGAGCACGAGGCAATCCTCGACGACGGCGTGATCGGGCGCAAAGTGCTTGTGCCACATAAACTGAAAACAGAGCGAGAAATCAGAAAGGTGCGTCGTCTGTTCGGCAAAGAAGGGCGCGAACGCCGCAACGTCTTCTTTTTTGGTCTTGATGAATCGCAGCATAGGCATGCCCGCGGGAACGCGGGCACATTCTCTCCTTCGGGGCGGACCCCGTTCAAATTTTTGCGCATACCATGTCTGCATGCGGAAGGCGCTTTCGCCCTTCCCCTCGGACATGGTAGCGCGCAAACATGTCTTCCGTCCGCTGCGCGCTTTTGCACGCGGCGCGCGGCGTCATCCCGTCCTCACTCCATCCTGTCGAGGATGTCGAGGATCTCGCTGATGCGGTCGAGATCGTCGCGGGTGTAATAGTCGATGTAGATGCGCCCCTTTTTGTCCGTCCCGATGAGCGAGACTTTGGTCTTTAAGGTGGAACGCAGCCGCTCTACAAGGTGTTTGAGCTCGGCGTTCGCGAGGGCGTTCTTCTCCGCCTTCTCCTTGTTGATGACCTCGGGCGGGTTGAGATACTGCTTGACGGCGCGCTCCATCTCGCGCACCGACCAGCCGCTTTTTACGCACTCTTCGGCAAGCGGGAGCTGCTCCTCTTTTGCGACGGGCACCAGCGTGCGGGCATGGCCCGACGAGAGCTTGCCCTCGCGGACGAGCGTGACGACCTCCTCCGCGAGCGTCAGAAGGCGCAGCGTGTTCGCGATGGCGGGGCGCGATTTGCCCAGCCGCTCGGCAAGCTGTTCCTGCGTGAGCCCGAACTCCTCCATGAGCCGCTTCATGCCGTATGCCGCTTCGATGGGGTTGAGGTCCTCGCGCTGCAAGTTCTCGATGAGGGAGATCTCCTGGATCTCCTTTTCGCCGAGCTCTTTGACGATGACGGGCACCTTGGAAAGCCCCGCCTTGATCGCCGCGCGGTACCGCCGTTCGCCCGCGATGATCATGTACGTGCCGTCGGGATTTTTATTGACGACGAGCGGGCTGATGATCCCGTGTTCGCGGATGGAGTTGGCAAGGTCGTTCATGGCGTTCTCGTCGAACGCTTTTCGCGGCTGGTGCGGGTTGGGGAACACCTCCGAGATGTCCACCTCCGTCGCCCCCGCAAGGGCGCCCGTATCCGTCCGTGCGTTTTCGTACGCCTCATCCGTGTCGCTGAACAGCGCGGAGAGGCCTCTTCCAAGTCCTTTCGCCATAGGTCATTCCCCCTTCTTCTCTGTTTTTGTTAAAAATTCTTCGGTGAGCGCCGCGTACGCCCGCGCGCCCATACACTTGGGATCGTGCAGCACGATGGGCTTGCCGTGGCTGGGCGCCTCCGAAAGGCGCACGTTGCGCGGGATGACGATCTCGTACAGCTTCTTCGAAAAGTACTTTTTGATCTCCGCCGCGATCTGTTTGGAGATGAGCGAGCGCCCGTCGAACATCGTGAGCACCACCCCCTCGACTTTGAGCGCCTTGTTGAGATGCTGCCGTACGAGCGAAATGGTGTTCATCAGCTGCGAGAGCCCCTCGAGCGCGTAATATTCGCTCTGGATGGGGATGATGGCGCTGTCCGCCGCGGAGAGCGCGTTGATGGTCAGAAGCCCGAGCGAGGGCGGGCAGTCGATAAGGATATAATCGAACGCCCCCTTCGCCTTGTCGAGCGCCGCCTTCAACACGCGGTCGCGGTTCTTTTTGTACACGAGATCGACTTCCGCCCCCGCAAGATCGATGTTGGAAGGCAGCAGGTACAGCCCTTTGAGTTCGGTCTCAAGCACGTTGTCTTTGACCTCTTCGCCCTCGATGACCACGTTATACACCGATTTTTTCAAAGCGCCCTTGGAAAAGCCGAGCCCCGTGGTGGCGTTGCCCTGCGGATCGAGGTCGACGAGCAGCACTTTCTTCCCCGCAAGGGAGAGATACGCCGCCATGTTCACGCAGGTCGTCGTCTTGCCGACGCCGCCCTTCTGATTGGAAAACGCGATGATCTTTCCCATACCTCACTCCTTCCGATCGGGCGAGGA
>CALVPW010000021.1 GCA_944354085.1 uncultured Clostridia bacterium
ACCGCGTCAGCAAGACGGTGAAGGGCGGCAAGAACATGCGGTTCGCGGCGCTCGTCGTCGTCGGCGACGGCAACGGCAAAGTCGGCTACGGTCAGGGCAAGTCCAAGGAAGTGCCCGAGGCGATCGAGAAGGCGACGCAGGCAGCCAAAAAGAACATGATCAACGTTCCCATCGTGGAGACGACCATCCCGCACGAGACGATCGGCAAATTCGGCAAGGGCGCAGTCCTTATGCTCCCCGCCGAAGCAGGTACCGGCGTGATCGCGGGCGGTCCCGTCCGCGCGGTCATGGAAGCTGCGGGCATCAAGAACATCAGAACCAAGTCTCACGGTACGCAGAATGCGGGCAACTGCATCAAGGCGACCATTGCAGGGCTCGCTTCCCTCAAAACGGTGGAAGAAGTCGCTGCGCTCCGCGGCAAGTCCGTGGAGGAGATCGTGGGCTAAGGAGGCAGGCTATATGATCAAAGTCACGCTTGTGAAAAGCACCATCGGCGAGATCGAATCCGTCAAGGCGACGGTCGCCGCGCTCGGGCTGAAAAAGGTCCGCGCGGAGAAGACGTTCGAGGATACGCCCGCGCTCCAAGGTCAGCTCAAAAAGGTCGCGCACCTCGTGAAGGTGGAGACCGTTTAAGAGGAGTCAAACATGAGAATCGATACGATCGCTCCCGCAGAGGGGGCAAGAACGTCGGAAAAGCGTCTCGGCCGCGGCATCGGCTCCGGGCTCGGCAAAACGAGCGGCAAGGGTCACAAAGGTCAGTGGGCGCGTTCGGGCGGCGGCGTCCGTCCCGGGTTCGAAGGCGGTCAGATGCCGCTTGCCCGCAGGATCCCCAAGCGCGGGTTCAACAACCGTTTCCGCAAAGAGTACGTCATCGTCAACCTTTCCGCTCTCGCGGATCTTCCCGCAGGCACGCTCGTCGATTACGGCTTCGTGTTGGAGAACGGCCTTGCCAAAGACGTGAAGAACAACGCAGGGCTCAAAGTCCTCGGCAACGGTGAACTCAATTCCGCGATCACGGTGCGCGCGGCGAAATTCTCCGCAAGCGCCAAAGAGGGCATCGTGAAGGCGGGCGGCACGGCGGAGACCGTATAACCGCTGCGTTTTTTCGGCGCCCTTGCGGTCAACAACTGCAAGGAGCCAAACATGATTGAAACATTAAAAAACGCCTTCCGGAATAAGGACATCAGGAAGAAGATCCTGCTTACCCTTCTTCTGCTGCTCTTGTTCCGCGTCGGCTGTTATATCCCCATCCCCGGGCTCACGCGCGATACCTTCGCGTCCGCGGTCACGGGCAACGACTTTTTGGCGCTCATGAGCGGCATCACGGGCAGCGCGCTCGCAAACGGCACGCTGTTCGCGCTCGGCATCGGACCGTACATCAACGCGTCCATCATCATGCAGCTCCTCACGGTCGGTATCCCCGCGCTCGAACGGCTTTCCAAGCAGGGCGAAGAGGGCAGGAAGAAGATCACCAACATCACGCGGTTCGTCACCATCATCCTTGCGATCGTGCAGTCGATCGGTATCATCGTCATGTTCGGGCAGACCTCGAACGCGGTGAATACGGCGTACTTCTTCGATTCCATGTGGGTGGCGGGCATCTTCATGACCATCGTCTACACGGCGGGCGCATGCCTCGTCATGTGGATCGGCGAACGTATCACCGAATACGGCGTGGGCAACGGCATCTCGATGATCATCTTCATCGGTATCCTTTCCACGGCGGGCACGTCGCTCGTGGAGAAGTTCGGCGAAGTCTTCGGCGGCGAAGTGGAGCAGCTTTGGAACATTGCGCTCTTCATCGTCCTCGTGCTCGTCATCTTCTTCCTCATCGTGTTCGTCGATCTGGCGGAGCGCCGTATCCCCGTGCAGTACGCCAAGCAGGTGCGCGGCACCAAGATGTACGGCGGTCAGTCCTCCGTCATCCCCATGAAGATCTCGGGAAGCGGCGTCATGCCTCTCATCTTCGCGTATGCGATCGTGTCCTTCCCGTCGATGATCATGAGCCTCGTGCCTTCGTGGAGCGGCGCGCTCGATTGGTGGACGACCAACTTCCAGCAGGGTCCCGCGAATACGGGCATCTACTACACGCTCGTGCTCTGCGTCCTCATCTTCGTGTTCTCGTTCTTCTACGCGCAGATCCAGTTCAATCCCGAGGACGTATCCCGCAGCATCCAGCAGAACGGCGGCTTCATCCAGGGCATCCGCCCCGGCAAGCCCACGGCTGAGTATCTCTCGCGCATCAACAAGCGTATCACGCTGTTCGGCGCCATCTTCCTCACCCTCGTCGCGTTCGTTCCTTCGGTCGCGTTCTCGTGGGCGGGGCAGGATCTCGTCAACGTCTTCTCGACGACGGGTATCCTCATCGTGGTCTCCGTTGCGTTGGAGTTCGATAAGCAGCTCCAATCGCAGATCATGATGAAGAACTACAAAGGTTTCTTAAAATAATTTCCGATAAAAGGAGGGTCACGGCATGAATCTCATTCTACTCGGCGCGCCCGGCGCAGGCAAGGGCACGCAGGCGACCAAGATCGCGGAGCGCTACGGGCTCACGCACATCTCCACGGGGGATATCTTCCGCGCCAACATCAAGAACGGTACCAAGATCGGACTTCTCGCCAAATCGTACATCGATAAGGGCGAGCTCGTCCCCGACGAGGTCACTTGCGAGATCGTGCGTGACCGCCTTACGTGGGACGACTGCAAGAACGGGTACCTGTTGGACGGCTTCCCCCGCAACCTCTTCCAGGCGGAAGAGCTCGGCAAGTTCGCGCATATCGACGGCGTGGTCAACATCAACATCGACTTCAAGCTACTGATGGACCGCCTGTGCGGCAGACGCGTCTGCAAAGAGTGCGGCGAGAGCTACCACGTGAGCACCCTCAACGGCGCGACCACGTGCGCACGCTGCGGCGGTGAGCTCTACCAGCGCAAGGACGACAATCCCGAAACGGTCGGCAGCCGCCTCAAAGTGTACGAGGAGCAGACCGCGCCTCTCATCGACTATTACACCAAGCAGGGCATCATCCTCAACGTGACGGGCACCGAGGCTCCCGCCGAAGTGCTGTTCGAGCAAGTCAAAGTGCTGCTCGACGACCTCGCGAAGAAGGCATGATCCCCGTCAAGACGGAAGAAGAGATCGCACTCCTGCGCGAATCCTGCAGGATCGTAAAGGAGTGCCTCGACTTTGTCGGCGGGCATATCCGCGCCGGCATGACGACCAAGGAAGTGGATGACATGGTCTACCGCTTCATCACGGCGGAGGGCGCCGAGCCGAGCTGTTTGGGCTACTGCGGGTTTCCCGCATCGGCATGCGTCTCCGTCAACGAAGTCGTCGTGCACGGGATCCCCGGGGACAGGGTGCTTTGCGAGGGCGATATCGTCAGCGTCGATCTGTGTGCGTACAAGAACGGGTTTCACGGCGACGGCGCGCGCACCTTTGCCATCGGCGAGGTGAGTGCCGAAAAGCAAAAGCTCATCCGCGTGACCAAAGAATGCTTCTTTCAGGGCATCGAAGGGCTCAAAGCGGGTACGCCGCTGTACGACATCGGCTACAAAGTCCAGCGTTATGCGGAGGCAAACGGGTTTTCCGTCATCCGTTCGTATACGGGGCACGGCATCGGGCGTGAAATGCACGAAGATCCCGCCGTTCCCAATTACGGGCGCAAGGGGACGGGTCCCCGCCTTCCCGCGGGCGCAGTCATCTGCGTCGAACCCATGATCGCGGCAGGCGGCTGGCGCGTGCAGGTGGCGGACGACGGCTGGACGGCAACGATGCTCGATAAAAAGCCTGCGGCGCATTACGAAAACACCATCGTCATCCGCGAAAACGGCGTGGAAATTCTCACCCTGTAAGGGAAAGGAAATATTATGTCCAAAGACGACGTCATCGAAACGGAAGGCAAAGTCATCGAAGCCCTTCCCAACGCAACGTTCAAAGTGCGGCTTTCCAACGGGCACGTGATCACGGCGTATATCTCGGGAAAGCTGAGAATGAATTATATCCGCATCATCGAAGGGGATACGGTCAAGCTCGAGATGAGCCCGTACGATCTGACGAAGGGGCGGATCACGTGGCGCAGCAAATCCTGAACGCGCCAAACGGCGACGGGTGACGGCGCGCAGGCGCGCGTCCCGCTCTCACCGTGATCTTAAACGCCTCGGCGTTGATCGTACCGCGCCTTTGAGCGCCGCCAAAAAGTTTGTAAGGAGAACAAAACAATGAAAGTACGTCCGTCCGTCAAGCCTATGTGCGATAAGTGCAAGGTCATCAAAAGAAACGGCAAAGTCATGGTCATCTGCTCCAAGGACAAGAGCCACAAGCAGAGACAGGGCTAAAATTTAGCAGGAAAAAACGGTTGACAGACCGCGGGAGATTATGCTATAATATCTTCCGCGGTTTGAAGTGACCGCCATACGATACGCAAAAAATGGGCGGATTCCCGCACGAAAACGTGCAGGGAGTCGGCTTGTTTTGCGCGTTAAAGGCGAAAACCCACGGTTTTTTGCAGAAAATATTTTCCACTGTTTTCGCAAAGATCCGTTTCCCATACAATCATTTATCCAAAAAATCACGGAGGAATATTTCATGGCACGTATTGCCGGTGTGGATCTGCCCAGAGAAAAAAGGGTCGAGATCGGCCTCACCTACATTTACGGGATCGGTCTTACCACGTCCAAGAAAATTCTCGCCGCTACGGGCATCGATCCCGACACGCGCGTGAAGGATCTCGACGAGAACGACGTATCCAAACTCAGAGAATACATCGACCACAACTATATGGTGGAAGGTGAGCTTCGCGGGGCTGTCAGCCTCAACATCAAGCGCCTGATGGAGATCGGGTGCTACCGTGGCGTGCGCCACAGAAAGGGCCTTCCCGTCCGCGGGCAGAGCACCAAGCGCAACGCAAGAACGAGAAAGGGTCCCCGCCGTACGGTGGCGAACAAGAAGAAGTAAGGAGAGTGCGATATGGCAGAGAATAAAAAGAAAGTCGTTTCGCGCAAACGCAAAGAACTCAAAAAGATCGACCGCGGACAGGTGCACATCCAGTCCACGTTCAACAATACGCTCGTTACCATCACGGATACGAACGGCAACGCGATCTCCTGGTCGAGCGCAGGCTCGCTCGGGTTCCGCGGTTCCCGTAAGGGCACGCCGTTCGCGGCGCAGATGGCAGCCGAAACGGCAGCCAAAGCCGCAAAAGAGCACGGGCTTCGTTCCGTCGAAGTGTACGTGAAGGGCCCCGGCGCAGGCAGAGAGTCCGCCATCCGCGCACTTGCGAACTGCGAGCTGGAAGTCACGCTCATTTCCGACGTTTCGCCCATCCCGCACAACGGATGCCGTCCGCCCAAGCGCAGAAGAGTGTAAGGTAAGGAGATCACAATGGCTATCAATAAATATCACAGATTAAAAAGATGCAGGTTCCTCGAGATCGATCCCGCTTCCATCGGCTGCTACAAAAAGTCGACGAGAACGTCGGGCAGAAAGTCGAGGAAGGTTTCCGAGTACGGCTTGCAGCTCCGCGAGAAGCAGAGAGCAAAGTTCATCTACTGCGTCAGCGAGAAGCAGTTCCGCAAGTATTACGATATGGCGGACCGCATGAAGGGCGTCACGGGTGAGAACATGCTCTCCCTGTTGGAGCGCCGCCTCGACAACGTCGTTTACAGAATGGGCTTTGCGGCGACCCGCTTGCAGGCGCGTCAGCTCGTCAGCCACGCGCACTTCTCCGTCAACGGCAAGAAAGTCGATATCCCTTCCTACATCGTCAAGGAAGGCGACGTCATCGCCGTGCGTGAGAACAGAGCCAAGAACAAGTATTTCGAACAGGTCAAAGCAGCCAAGGCGGGCAACCTTCCCAAGTGGCTGGAATCCGACCTCGAAAAACTGGAGGGTAAGGTGCTCGCGCTGCCTCAGCGCGAAGATATCGACAGTCAGATCGCGGAGCATATGATCGTCGAATTGTACTCCAAATAATTGAATAGAGGAGGTAGCTTTATGATCGAAATGGATATGCCCAAGATCGAAGTGGTCGAGAACGAAGAGAAGTCGTACGCGAAGATCGTCGTCGAACCGCTCGAAAAGGGTTTCGGTCTTACGATAGGCAACTGCTTGAGAAGAATTCTGCTCTCGGCGCTCCCGGGGGCTGCGGCGCAGGGCATCAAGTTCATGGACGGAAGCGTCAAGCACGAGTTTTCCGCGCTGCCCGGCGTCAAAGAGGACGTTACCGAGATCATTCTCAACTTAAAGCTCCTTGCGATCAAGACAAGAATCACCGATAAGGATTATACCAAGACGCTCCGCCTCACCAAAGAGGGTCCCGCGGTCATCACGGCGGCGGACATCTCGCAGGACGCCGAGGTGGAGATCATCAATTCCAACCAGTACATCTGCACGGTGGACGAGGGCGGAAAGATCGATATGGAGATCACGATCGGGCGCGGCAGGGGGTACAAGCCCGCCAAAGAGAACAAGCAGCCCGTGATCGACTATATCCCCATCGATTCCATCTATACGCCCGTTCAAAAGGTCAACTACAACGTCGAGCCCGCGCGCGTCGGTCAGAATATCGATTACGATAAACTCACCCTCGAAGTGTGGACGGACGGTACCTTCTCGGGCAAAGAGATCGTCTCGCTCGCCGCAAAGATCATGCAGGATCACATCAACCTGTTCGTCAACCTCTCGGATACCATCAAGGATATGGATATCCTCGTCAAGACGGACGACGACAAGCAGCAGCAGATCCTCTCCATGAAGATCGAGGATATGGACTTCTCCGTCCGTTCCTACAACTGCTTAAAGAGAGCCAACATTCATACCGTGGAAGACCTCATCAACAAGACGGAGGACGAGATGCTGAAGGTGCGCAACCTCGGCAAAAAGTCCCTCGACGAAGTCATGCAAAAGTTGGAAGCATACGGTCTTTCGCTCACCAAAAAGGAGGATTAAATTATGCCGGGTAAATTGGGCAAAACGACGGAGCAGCGCCTTGCGATGATGCGCAACCAGGCGTCCCAGCTTCTTTGGTACGGCAGGATCGAAACGACGGCTTCCCGCGCGAAGGAGCTGCGCTCCTACGTGGAAAAGCTGATCACCAAAGCGATCAATTCTTACGACGACGTCGTCGAGTACGAGATCGTCTCCAAGGATAAGAAGGGCAAGGAGATCAAAACGACCGCCATCAAAGACGGTCCCAAGCGCCTTGCAGCCCGCCGCGCCATCATGGCGAAGACGTACGATCTCAAGGAGATCAAAGCCTTTAACGAGAAGAAGAGCGACTACAAAAAGCGCACGGCTGATATCCAGCACCCGCTCATGGAGAAGCTCTTTAACGAGATCGCTCCCAAGTACGCACAGCGCAAAGAGGAGATCGGTCAGGGCGGCGGTTACACCCGCATCTATCTCCTTGGTCAGCGCCGCGGCGACGGCGCCGAGCAGGCAGTCATCGAACTCATCTGAAAAAGTCCTCCCGCACCGCGGGAGGCTTTTTTATGCGGTCGGCGTCGCGCTATGCGCGTTTCGAATTACTGTCATGCAGAAAATCTGTATAATCGGTGCATTTTGCGCCGATTATTTGCATTTTTCGGGCGCGTATCCCAAATTTTTTGCATGAATGTGCCGAACGCGCGGGCAGGCGTTTGACAAGGCGCCCCCGCATATGCTAAAATATTTGAAATACCTTATGATAGGAGAGAAGAGGGATGAAACGTATGAAAAGCATTCTGCTCGCCGGCTGCATGCTGGCGGCGGGCGGTCTTTCCGCAGTCGGGCTCACGGCTTGCTCGACGACGGATTACACGGTCGGGATCTTGCAGCTCGTAACGCACTCCGCGCTCGACGCGGCAACGCAGGGTTTCCGCGACACGCTGCAGGCGAAGATGGACGAGGCGAACAAGACCATCGAATTCGATTATCAGAACGCGCAGAACGACACGGCGACCTGCACGACGATCGCCAACAAGTTCGTATCGGGCGGGTACGATCTCATCCTCGCCAACGCGACGCCCGCTTTGCAGGCGTGCGTCAATTCCACGACGAGCATCCCCATCCTCGGGACGTCCGTCACGCTGTACAGCGACGCGCTGGGGCTCAAAGATTTTGACGACGACGATCCCGCCGCGGCGACGGGCATCAACGTCTCGGGCACGAGCGATCTGGCGCCGCTCGCCGATCAGGCGCAGATGATCCTCGATATGTTCCCCGAAGCAAAGACGGTCGGGCTGTTGTATTGTTCGGCGGAGTCCAACTCCAAATACCAGGTCGATCAGGTGGCGGCGTATCTCGAAGCGAAGGGGATCGAGAGCAAGCACTACGGCTTTACCGATTCCAACGACATTTCCGCGGTGACGACGGCGGCTGCCGCCGCATGCGACGT
>CALVPW010000022.1 GCA_944354085.1 uncultured Clostridia bacterium
ATTTTCGCCGCCGCCCAGGGGGATCTCGATGCTGCCCAGCAGATAGCCCAGCACGATGACCACGGAGAAGGAGAAAACGCCCGCCGCGTCCAGCTTGAACGTCCTGCCCTCGACGGCGCGCACGTTCCCGCCCTCCGCCACGATCTCTTGCACGCATTCATTCAGCGAGATCTCGACGCCCGCGCCGCGGCACGCTTGTTCGAGCGTCTTCGTCACGTCGCTCGCGTGGTCGGAGGCGGGAAATACGCGGTTCCCGCGCTCGACTTTGAGCGAAAGCCCGTGCGCTTCCAAAAATCCCATCGTCTGCGCGGGCGGGAAGGCGTAGGCGGCGCGCGTCAAAAATTTTCCGCCGCGGACGACGTGCGCCAAAAATTCTTCGGGCGGGCAGTCGTTGGTCACGTTGCATCTGCCCTTTCCCGTAATATATATCTTTTTCCCGAGTTTTTCGTTCTTTTCGATAAGGCGTACGCATTTTCCGTCGCTTGCTGCGGCATATGCCGCCATGAGCCCGGCAGCGCCTCCGCCGATCACCACAACGTCCGTCATTTGTTCTTCTCTCCTCCATCCTCTTCGCCCTTTTTGACGCCTTTTTGAACGATATTCCCGTCGGCATCGACGATCTCCACGGTGAATTCGTCCTTTTTCGTCTCCTTCTCCACCCGAGACGTGCGGCGAAAACGCTTTTCGAACCAGCCGAGGATGGCGTCCGATTTTTTATACAGCACCACGAACAACACGACGACGAGCACGATGAGGACGCCCCAGATGAGCAGCCCCCACCACGTGTCGAACGGGATGAGCGTAATGGAATAACTCGTCGTAAAGATCGCCAAAATACGCGAAATGAGGATGACAATGACAAAATATAAAAGCGACATCGACGAGATGCCCGCCACAAAACAGAGCACATCGTCGGGGAAAACGGGCAGCAAAAACATCGCCGTGAGCAGCAATTTGTCCTTCCCCTTGATCTTTTTGAGCCACTTTTCCAGCGTTTCGTCGCCGACGAGCCAAGCAACGACGCGCACGCCCGCATATCGCCCGATGAGAAAGGCGACGACGGAGCCGATCAGGATCCCCGTGAGACTGTACAGGCTGCCGCGGAGCGGACCGAACAGCGCCGTTCCCGCCACCACCGTCACGGTGCTCGGGATGGGCAGCAGCACGACCTGCAAAAATTGGATGAGGATAAAGAGCGCCGTCATCCAGCCGCCCGCGCGTTCGAGATATTCTTTGAGTTTTTCCCCGTCGCGCATGACCTCGGCAAAACCCGTTTTCAGCAGCGCGTACGCGACGACTGCCACGAGGATGAGAAGGACGTACGCCACGAGACAGCACTTGTACAAGACTTGCTTCCGCAGCGCGAACGTGAGATAGTCGACGGTCAGAAGCGCGGCGTTGAGCACCGTCCCGCCCGCAAACACCAGCCAATAGAACGCATCCTGCCAACGATCGCGGAAATACGCCAGCGCCAACACGAAAAAGCACTCCAAGCAAGCCGCCAAAAGTGCCATACATACGATATGCGCGATCACGCTCTTGCGGGAGCGCCGTTTGCGTTCCGCCATCGGTATATCTCCCTGTTTATTATATCCGCCCGCGCGAAAAATTAGTCTTCCGCAGGGATGGCGCCGCGCGCAAGCGCGTCGCATCGGTTGTTGAGTTCGTTGTCGGCATGCCCTTTCACTTTATGAAAGGTCACGCGGTGGATGTGCGTCAGTGCGAGGAGTTCCCGCCACAGATCTGCGTTCAGGACGGGTTTTTTGTCTGCTTTTTTCCAATCGGAACGCTCCCAGCCGTTCACCCAGCCTTCGCGGAAGGCGTTCACGGTGTACGCGGAATCGCTGTAGATCTCCACCTCGCACGGCTCTTTGAGCGCTTTCAGCCCTTCGATGACGGCGGTGATCTCCATGCGGTTGTTGGTCGTCTCCCGCGCGCCGCCGCTGAGTTCCTTTTTCGCCGTTCCGTACAAAAGCACGGCGCCCCAGCCGCCAGGTCCCGGATTTCCCGAACACGCGCCGTCGGTATACAGTGTGACTTTTTTCATTCGGAAAGCTCCTTAGAGCGCTTGACCGCGGCATCCACAGCCCGCGCGACGCTCTCTTCAAAACCGTCCTTTCGGAAACTTTCGAGCGCGGCGAGCGTCGTCCCGCCCTTGGATGAGACGGCTGCGATGAGCTCGTCGAGAGAATTTTCCGACGTTTTCGCCATTTTCACGCCGCCTTCGACCGTCTGCAGTGCGAACGTCTTCGCCTGCTGCGGCGTCATCCCCTGCGCCTCCCCCGCACGGATAAGCGCGCGCAGGAAGAGATATACGTAAGCGGGACCGCTCCCCGAGATCCCCGTGACCGCGTCCAGAAGCTGTTCGCCCACCTCTTCCGCCGCGCCGACCGCACAAAACAGCCCGCGCACGAAGCGCGACTCCTCGTCGGAGCAGTCAGCGGTATCCAGCCCCGCCATCCCCGCGCCGACGGCACACGGAAGGTTGGGCATCACACGCGCCACTTTTTTTGCGCCCGTCGCACGTTTGATATAGTCGATCGTTTTCCCTGCCATGATACTGATCAACACGGGGAGCTCCTTTCCGCAAAGCGTCTGCGCCACGGCGGGGAACGCCTGCGGCTTGACGGCGATAAGAAGATAGCGGCACGACGCCGCGGCTTCCGCATTGTCGGCGGTGACAGCCGTCCCGAGCGCGGAACATTGCGCGCGGCGGGCTTCGTCGGGCTCGCTCACGACGATCTCGTCCGCCGCAAGATATTTGGTCGCGATCGCCCCGCGGACGATCGCCTGCGCCATCGTCCCACCGCCGATCACGCCGAGCACCTTACGTTTTTTCATGAATTATCTCCCTTTTTCGAAAGTTACCGTCCCAAAATTCTTGACGAACGGCGGAAAATCGTATATAATACCATAAGTGCACAGGGGAGTGGCTCAACGGTAGAGTAGCGGTCTCCAAAACCGTCGGTTGCGTGTTCGAATCGCGTCTCCCCTGCCAAATCCGTCTGTATTACGCAGGCGGGTTTTTTCTTGCCCTCGAACACGTTGCCTTCGAACACGCGGTTGCGTGTGACGCGATCGGCGCGGCATCCCCCGCGCAGCGATCGCTATTTCACGATCGCGTCTCCCCTGCCAAATCCGTCTGCATCTACGCAGGCGGGTTTTTTCTTGCCTTCGAACACGTTGCCTTCGAACACGCGGTTGCGTGTGACGCGATCGGCGCGGCATCCCCGCGCAGCGCTCGTTTTGACAAAGCGCGCGAATACCTTTTAATCATCATAGCAAGTTCGCGCCAAAAAGTCAAATAAAAAGTCATTTTTACCAAAAAACAGCCTCCGACATAACGTACGGAGGCATTATTCCTCGGTTTTGGCGGGACGGATGATGTGCTCTTCCTTCACATCCATCGTGCTGAAATGCTCGTCCTGCATCACAGCGGCGCGCTGCAAAGCGCCGCTCCCGTATTTGTTGCGCAGTTTGATGACCGCAGCGTCCAGCCGCTCGGCTTTTTGCTCGGCGCGCTCCTCGGCAAACAGTGTGATCTGCTCTTGACCGCCCGAAAAATCGCTCACGCTCACCCCGAGCGCCCGCACAGGACGCCGCCACGGATACAGCGCGCGAAAAAGCGCGAACGCGCAGTCGGCGATCCCCTTTGCGCTCCGCGTGGGAACGGGCGGCTTCCCCTGTTTCCCGAAATGTTTGAGCTCGTTGTCGACGACGGTGATCTTGACGGTCGAAGCTCTTCCGAGGTCTTTTTCGGCAACGCGCGCAGCGACGCTCTCGGAGAGCATCAAAAGCAGCATCCGCACATCCTCTTCCGTTGTCAGATCGCGGTAACTCGTGAGACTGTTCCCGACGCTTTTGATCTCGCGGCGGCTGTCCTCGGCGGCAACGGGCGAATCGTCGTCGCCGCAGGCGTATATCTGCAGGACCTTCCCCCACTTGCCGAGTTCCCGCGTGAGCGCGTCCTCATCGGCACGCGCCAGATCGCCGATGGTCGAGATCCCCATATAAGACAGCTTTTTCGCCGTCGCCTTACCGACATATAAAAGATCGGAAACGGGGAGCCGCCACGCGGTCTCGCGAAAATTTCGGCGGGTGATCTCGGTCACGGCGTCAGGCTTTTTCATGTCCGAGGCAAGTTTGGCAAAGATCTTGTTCCAGCTCACCCCCACGCTGACGGTCACGCCGATCTCGCGTTTGACTTCCTCGCGGATGCGGTCGGCGATCTCCCGCCCGCTGCCGAACAAAAAGCCGCTCTCCGTCACATCCAGCCAGCATTCGTCGATGCCGAACGGCTCGATACGGTCGGTATACCGCGCATAGATCTCGCGGACACGGCGGGAAACGGCGACGTATGCGGGAAAATCTGCGGGGACGCTCACGAGCTCGGGGCATTTTTTGCGCGCTTGCCAAAACACCTCGCCCGTTTTGACGCCCATGGCTTTGGCGGGCATGTTTTTGGCAAGGACGACGCCGTGCCTGTCTTCGAAACTGCCGCATACGGCAATAGGCTTATCTTTGAGTTCGGGACGGCGCAGACACTCGACCGAAGCGTAAAAATTATTCAGATCGCTGTGCAGGATACAGCGCTCTCTCATCGCATGGCACCTCCACGAACCAACGCATACGCTCAGACTCAAAATACAAGAAGCGTTCTTTCCCGCCGATCACGCAGGTAAAACGCAGCGGCAGCGGAGAAGGGACGCGCGCGGGCGCACGCTCCGCAAAACGAACGCGCTCCACCGCATACTTCCTTCCGTCGCGCCAGATAAGTTCGACGGGGCGCATCCCGCCCTCACCCGAAAAACGCGCCAACACTTCCACGCATACTTTTTTATAACCCATACGCCTAGTTTGGCTCGCGGCGGCGCTTCCAACGCGCATAGAAAAAGAAAAAACACAATATTATGCGTGGCATAGTACTGTGTTAATTCTCAAAAAGTCAGTTTTCGTACCCGTTCGGATTGTTCTTTTGCCAATTCCACTGATCGCGGCACATATCTTCGAGGTCATATTGCGCCTTCCAGCCGAGCTCCTTTTCCGCCTTGGCGCTCGAAGCGTAGCAGGCGGGCACATCCCCCGCGCGGCGCGGTTTGATCTCGTACGGGAGCTCTTTCCCACAAGCCTTGCCGAACGCGTGGATCATATCGAGCACGCTGTATCCGTTGCCCGTGCCGAGGTTATAGATATGCACCCCCGGCGTTTTCAGCTTTTCGATCGCCGCCACATGCCCTTTGGCAAGATCGACGACGTGGATATAATCGCGCACGCCCGTTCCGTCCGGCGTGGGATAATCGTTGCCGAACACCCCGATCTTTTTGAGTTTCCCGCTCGCGACCTGCGCAACGTAAGGCATCAGATTGTTGGGGATCCCCTT
>CALVPW010000023.1 GCA_944354085.1 uncultured Clostridia bacterium
AGAGCGTATTCTCCCCGCCGCCCGCGAAGACGCCTTCGGGGATGAGCCCCACTTTCAGATCTGTTCCGTTGCCCGCCTTGTATTCGAGCGAGACGAGCCCCAAACGGTTGAGATAGTCGCAGCGGGCGCCCAGATCGTCGTTGTGGCGCGCCCATTCGCGGACGGGATCGGGCCCGTCGGCACGCGACGCCTTTAAGATGGCGTCCCAAAGCGCTTCGACCGCGCGGTTGACCTGCAGATCGGGGAACACCTTCTTCGCCCACGCCTTGCCGGGGACGGCTGCGATGCACCATTGGTACTTGTTCTCCATCGCGTCGCTGTACGGCTTTAAGATCTTCATCCTGCCGATGCGCACTTTGGTGAGCTTCTCCTGATCGACGCCCGCGAGCCCGTCGGGATCTTCCGAGATGATGTGCAGCATGGCGGGGAGCTCTTTGAGGTATGCCTCGCGGCGGGCGATCGTCCATGCGGGCACTTCGCTGAGCGTCTCTTCCTTTTCATATTTATATTGCAGTTTTCCGACGGGTTGATGTCCCCAGTCTACCGTGACTTTGCCTGCCCCCGCGCGATAGAGCTCTTCGACCACCCATTCCACGAATTCGGGCTGATCGAGCGCCGCATCCACGACGACCCACTGTCCTTTTTTGACGTTGACGCCCACTTTCGCGAGCAGCTTTGCGTAACGTTTGAGCTGTAATTTGTTCATAGTCTTCTCCTTTCGTTTTCGCGTTCGATTATACCGCACGCAAACAAAATTGTCAATGCTTCCGCAAGAAAAATGCGCGGGATGCCCCGCGCAGGCAGTTTTTTTATATATTATGTCAGATAGAGTACTACGCTATTCTCCTTTAAGCTGCGCTGTACGTCGATCACGCGCTGGTTGGAAGAGCCGCGGAATTTTAAGCGGATATCCTTTAAGGATTCCTCGAAGCGTCCGTCCACCAAAACGTCCAAAAGCGAAATGAACTCGCGCGTGACGGGTGTGTTCGCCTCTTTTTCCTCGATGCCGCCGTCACGGTAGGTATAACCCGTGTAGCACCAGATGGTCTTTTCGGGCAGGCGGGCGCGCACCTTTTTGACAAAGGGCAGCAGCGCGTATTGGTTTTCGGGTTCCATGGGATCGCCGCCGAGCAGCGTGAGCCCCGCGATATAGTAAGGCGAGAGCGCTTGGATGAGCTCCTCCTCTACCGCTTCGCAAAAAGGTTTGCCGTAACCAAAATCCCATGCGATCTTGTTGAAGCAGTTTTTGCAATGCCTTCTGCAACCCGAAACGAAGAGGGAGACGCGCACTCCCTCTCCGTTGGCGATGTCTGTTTTTTTGATCTCTGCGTAATTCATTTCGATCACAGATGCAGGACCCTGTCTTTGATCTCCTGCGTTCTGCCCTGATTCCAGAACTGCGTTCCGATATATCCGCAGGTACGGCGGGCAACATTCATTTTGCTCTGATCGCGGTTGTGGCAATGCGGGCACTCCCAAACGAGCTTGCCGTCCTCGTCCTCGACGATCCGGATCTCGCCGTCGTAACCGCACACCTGGCAGTAGTCGCTCTTGGTGTTGAGCTCGGCGTACATGATATTGTCGTAGATATACTTCATCACGGCGAGCACCGCGGGGATATTGTCCTGCATGTTGGGCACTTCCACATAGGAGATAGCGCCACCCGGGGAGAGCTGCTGGAACTCGCTCTCGAATTTGAGCTTGGTGAACGCGTCGATGGGCTCGGTCACGTGTACGTGATAGCTGTTGGTGATATAATTCTTGTCGGTCACGCCCTCGATGATGCCGAAGCGCTTTTGCAGGCACTTGGCAAATTTATACGTCGTGCTCTCGAGCGGGGTACCGTACAGCGAGAAATCGATGTTCTCCTTGGCTTTCCATTCCTTGCACTTGTCGTTCATGTGCTGCATGACGGCGAGCGCGAACGGCTTGGCTTCGGTATCGGTATGGCTCTTGCCCGTCATGTATTTGACGCACTCGTAAAGCCCCGCATAGCCTAAAGAGATGGTGGAATATCCGCCGTACAGGAGCTTATCGATGGTCTCGCCCTTTTTGAGACGGGCGAGCGCGCCGTACTGCCACAGGATGGGCGCCGCATCGGACAAGGTGCCCTTCAGACGGTTGTGACGGTACATGAGCGCTCTGTAGCAGAGTTCGAGGCGCTCGTCAAAGACCTTCCAGAAGAGCTTTTCGTCTTTATGGGAGGAGAGCGCGACGTCGACGAGGTTGATGGTCACGACGCCCTGATTGAACCTGCCGTAATATTTGGGTTTGCCGTTTTCGTCGACATAGGGCGTGAGGAAGCTGCGGCAGCCCATACAGGTGTAGCAATGCCCCTCTCCGTTCTTATCGATCTTGTATTTGAGCATCATCTTTTCGGAGATGTAGTCGGGCACCATGCGCTTTGCCGTGCATTTTGCCGCCAGCTCCGTCAGATACCAATACTTGCTGTCTTCGCGGATGTTGTCCTCTTCGAGCACGTAGATGAGTTTGGGGAAGGCGGGCGTCACCCAAACGCCCGATTCGTTCTTGACGCCCTTGATGCGCTGATTGAGCGTCTCTTCGATGATGAGCGCAAGATCTGCCCGCTCCTGCTCGCTGCGCGCCTCGCCCAGATACATGAAGACGGTGACGAACGGCGCCTGCCCGTTGGTGGTGAGCAGCGTGACGACCTGATATTGGATGGTCTGGATGCCCTTTGCGATCTCGGCTTTGAGGCGCTTTTCCGCCACGGCTGCAATGTGCGCTTCGTCGTCGATCCCCACGCTCGCGAATTCCTCGCGTACGTCGGCAAGGATCTTTTTGCGGCTGATATCGACGAAGGGCGCAAGATGCGTGAGCGAAATGCTCTGCCCGCCGTATTGGTTGGAGGCGACCTGCGCGATGATCTGCGTGGCGATGTTGCACGCCGTGGAGAAGGAATGCGGCTTCTCGATGAACGTTCCCGAGATGACGGTGCCGTTTTGCAGCATGTCCTCGAGGTTGACGAGGTCGCAGTTGTGCATGTGCTGTGCGAAATAGTCGGCGTCATGGAAGTGGATGAGCCCTTCGTCGTGCGCTTCCACGATCTCGCGCGGCAAAAGGATGCGGCGCGTCAGATCTTTGGAGACCTCGCCCGCCATATAGTCACGCTGCACCGAGTTGACGGTGGGATTTTTGTTGGAGTTCTCCTGCTTGACCTCTTCGTTGTTGCACTCGATGAGGGTGAGGATCTGCGCGTCCGTCGTATTCGCTTTGCGGACGAGCGCACGCGAATAGCGGTACGTGATATATTTGCGCGCAACGGCAAACGCCTTCTGATCCATGATCTGGTTCTCGACGAAGTCCTGGATCTCCTCGACGCTGACCGCGCGGTTGAGATCGTTGGCGAGCGCCGTTACGTTTTTGGCGATGAGGCCGATCTGTTTCTCTTTGAGACGGTTCCCCTCACTGACTTCGTTGTTGGCTTTGCGGATCGCGTTCAGGATCTTATCGATATCGAATGCGACTTCCGTTCCGTTGCGTTTGATGATCTTCATGGCTTGCTCCTTTGCCCCCTCCCGCCTTGCGAAAGAAAAGCGCCCCCTTGAAAGGGAACGCTACCATCATACACCATATCTCGTGATTTGTCAAGGTTTCGCCACAAGATTTTGATAAAATTTTTTTATGAAAACACAATATCTTGTGGTCGTGGCGCATTTTGTCGTCTGCTGCGCCGTGAAACAGCGGGGCGCAGTTTTTCACACAAATATATACGGCAGGATATGCACTCGCACATCGGATAAAGCAAAGCGCGGCGTTTGCCGCGCTGCTTATCGATATGAAAATGGAAGCATAAGAGCGCGACAAAGCATCGCGCAGAAAATTCCTTAGCATGTTGTGACATAGTTTCGCGTCAGGCGAGGAGCGCGCGGCTTTGCCGACGGGAATTTACTTACCCGTAAATGACCGAGGCAAAACGTAAGCGCGACAAAGCATCACGCAGAAAATATGTTACAACAAAGGGACGCCGTTGATGACGAGCGAAAACTTACACCCCAAAAATTCCGCTGCTTTGCGCGAAAGCTGCATCCTGCCGAAATAGATCTCGAAGTAATCCATCACGGAACAGATGGACGTATCGATCTCGATATGCAGCGCGATCGTCTTTCCCGCGTCCTCCACCTTGACGAAGGAACGCTCCGCCGCAAGATTGACGCGGTCGTGGATGTTGGCTTTGAACACGTCGTTGATGGTGTTCTTGACGCGGCTCTTGTGCACGTCGGCTTTATCCGCGATGATGAGCGCCGAAGAGATATCCGAAACGGGCTGTCCGTACTGCTCGTCGTGATTGCCGATCGCCATCATGATCTCGGAAGCCTCGATGGGCGGCATTTCGAGACGGGTCAGGATCTTATACGCGAGGATAGCGCCCGACTGCGCGTGATCTTTGCGGTTGATGCAGTTCCCGATATCGTGCAGATACCCCGCGATCTCCGCAAGGCGGATGCGCGTTTCGTCCTTGCCGAGCGCGCGCAGCAGCTCGCCCGACCATTTGCTAACGATGCCCGCATGGCGACGCGAGTGCTCGGTAAAACCGAGCGCCTCGATCTGTTTTTCGCTCATCTCCATGATCGCCTCGACTTCGCTGTCGCGGCGGAGCGTCGCCATTTCAAGCATATCAGAACTCCGTTACGTTCAGGCTCTGGAAAATATCCTCGTACTTGTTTTTGGTGAAGGAAATGGTCTCGAACGTCGTGACCGTCGCGGTGCCCGCGGCAACGCCCGCGCGCAGGATATCGGGAAGATCCGCCCCCTGCTGCAGCATGACGGCTGCGGCGGCGACCATCCCGTCGCCCGCGCCCACCGTGGAATTGACCGCCACGTTGATGCTCTTGCAATAATAGTTTTTTGTGCCGTTCGTGATGATCGCCCCGTCTTTGCCGAGGGATAACAATACGATCTTTGCGCCGCGGTCCAACACCTCGCGGCAGCCCGCAAGCATATCGTCCTTGTCGCGGAACTCTCTGCCGAGCGTCTCCTGCAGCTCTTCGAGATTGGGTTTGACGAGATCGATCCCCGCTTCGAGCGCGGCAAACATCTTTGCGCCCTCGGTATCGGCGATGCGCAGCGACTTGGGATCGACGACGCGGAAGATCTCGCGGTAGAAGCTGGCGTCCACGCCGCGCGGAAGCCCGCCCGAGATGACGGTGACGTCCGAACGCGACGAAAGGTTGCGGATCATGTGCGAGAGCTCGGCGAGTTTTTCGCCCGCGACCTGTCCGCCGACGTCGTTGATCTCCGTCAGCATGGAGTGCTTGTCGATGCACTTGTAGTTCTCGCGGACGCGCCCGCTGTTCCACACGAACGCGAACGGCACGCCCGCTTTTTCGCGTGCGCGTTCGAACATGGCGCCGTTCTCGTTATACATGAAGCCGGTGGCATACGCCTCCGCGCCCAGCCGCGCGACGCCGATGGCGACGTTGAGCGCCTTACCCGTAAAGGAAAGCGTCTTGTTCTTGACGATATTCACCTTCCCCACGTTGAGCGAATCGAGCTCGATGCTCACGTCCACACTCGGACTCATGCAAACCGTTAAGATCATCGTACCTGTCCCCCTAAGCCTTGACCGCGGTGCGGCAAGGGTCGATCTGTATCCCGTGCGGCGCACGGGATAAAATTTGTAAAATTATTATAGTATCTTTTTTATAAAATTTCAAGAGGCGAGGCATAAAAAAATCGCAAAAAATCCTCTCTTTTTGAAAATTCCGAACGAACGGGCGCAAAACGCAGTCCCGCCGCGCGTTTTTGTTACATGGAGATCATCTGCAGCGTCTCGTAGAGTTCGTAATTGAACTTCTTTTTCATGGAGACTGCCTCGATGATGTCCATATCGATGATCTCGTTCTTGCGGATACCGACCACGCGGTTGCCGATGCCGTCTTTGAGAAGGCGCACCGCCTTGTTGCCGAACTGCGCCGCAAGCATCCTGTCCGCCATCGAGGGCGAACCGCCGCGCTGCATATGCCCGATGCAGGTCGAGCGCACCGAATAGGTGGTGACTTCCTGCAATTCGCGCGCGAATTTTTCGGCAGAGGTCACCCCTTCCGCCACGATGATGATGTTGGAGTGCTTGCCGTTGGCGCGCGAGCGGTTGATGCGCAGGACGATATCGTCGAGATTGTAGCTGATCTCGGGCACGACGATGATCTCCGCGCCCGACGCGATCCCCGTATACAGCGCGATGTCGCCGCAATGGCGCCCCATCACTTCGACGACGGAGATACGCTCATGCGAATTCATCGTGTCGCGGAGCTTATTGACGACTTCGAGGCAGGTGTTCACCGCCGTATCGAAGCCGAGCGTATAGTCGGTATATTCGAGGTCGTTGTCGATGGTGCCGGGGATGCCGATGGTGGGAATGCCGTAGTCCTCCGGCAGGCACTTCGCCCCGCGGAAGGAACCGTCCCCGCCGATGACGACGAGCCCTTCGATGCCGCGGCGTTCAAGGGTCGCGACAGCCTGCTTTTGTCCGTCGACGGTGAGCATCTCCAAACAGCGCGCCGTTCTCAGTTTGGTGCCGCCGCGCTGAACGATATCCGAAACGGAACGCATCTCCATGGGCATCATCTTATCCTCGATGAGTCCCGCATATCCGCGTTCGACGCCGTATACTTCCATCCCGAAGTAGATCGCCGTTCTCACGACCGCGCGGATCGCCGCGTTCATCCCGGGCGCATCGCCGCCGCTTGTCAAAAGTCCGATTCGTTTCATGAAACTTCCTCCGTCTTGGGTAAACTTTTCATTCTTCTTCCCGCCAACAGCATTCCATGCTATTATAGCAAATCTTTCCCGAAAAGAAAAGAGGTTTTTTGGCTTTTTTGCGAAAACTTTTGCCTGCGCCCGCCGCATTTTGCCGTACGGACGTTTTTATACCGCCGCGCCGTATTTATACAAGCTTGATACAGGCAGACGGCAGGAAGGTTTTGAGCTCCGCCGTGAGCGCGCGCGAGAGCCTGACCGCGTATTCGTACCGCTTCCCGCCGTGCAATATCTTGGTCCTGACGTCCCCGCCATAGGCGGAGATGGTCTCGATGAGTTCGGAAAAATCCTCGTCGGAAAGGGCGCGCGCGTCCAGCCAAAGCACCTGCGGCAGGGCAGGCTGCGCAGCGGGCGCCTCTTCGGGCGTTTCGTCGGGCGGCACGAACGCGGTGAGCGTATCCAAAATGATGCTCGGCAGCTTTTCGGAAGGGATATCGATCTTGCCCGCAAGCCGCACGACCGCATCTGTTTTGAGGTAGGGTTTGATCTTTTCGTAAACGCGCGGGAAGGCGAGGCACTCCACGCTGCCGTACAGGTCTTCGATCGTGATGAACGCCATGATCGCACCCGCGCGGGTGTTGATCTTTTTGACGCCCGAGACGATGCCCCCCATCGTCACCTGATCGCCCGCTTTGATCTGATGATACGTCCTGTCCCCCGTCTCCTCGTCCTCTTCAAAATCGGCGAGCAGCCCCGTATGGAAGTTGCAGTCGGCAAAATGCGCGGCGTACGCGCCGAAGGGATGCCCGCTGACGTACACGCCGAGGACGGATTTTTCCCGCGAGAGACGCTCTGCGGTGCTCCACTCGGGAAGATCGGGATAGGCGGCTTTGGGCGCTTCGTCGGCGATGATATCGCCGAAGAGCGACATTTGCGCGCTCGATTTTTGCTTGTCGATGGCGGCGATGCGGCGCATGAGCTCCTCGTACACCGCGTGATATTGGGCGCGTTTTTTGCCCATCGAATCGAACGCGCCGCCAAAGATGAGGCTCTCCACCATCTTTTTATTGATGAATTTGGTGCAGCGCATCAAAAAGTCTTCGAAATCCTTGAACGCGCCGTATTGCTCGCGCTCTTCGATGACTTTTTCCATCGCTGCGATACCCACGCCGCGCAGCGCGCACAGCCCGAAGCGGAGCCCGTCGCCCTGCACCGAGAAATATGCTTTGGACGCGTTGACGTCGGGCGGGTAGACGGCGATGTTCTTCTCCTTCATGTATACGACATATTTTGCGATCTCGTCGATCTTGTCGATACGGTTGTTGAGGACGCCCGCCAAAAACTCTTTGGGATAGTATTTTTTGAGGTACGCCGTCTGATAGGTGACGACGGCGTACGCCGCCGCGTGCGATTTGTTGAAGGCGTAGGAGGCAAAGCTCTCCATCTGCGCAAAGAGTTCGGCGCTCACTTCTGGCGGGATCCCGCGCGAGATGCACCCCGCGATGTTCCCCCCTTTGTCGATATCGCCGTAGATGAACTTGTCCTTTTGCGCCATCAGCTCGGAGCGGTGCTTCTTTGCCATGGCGCGGCGGACGAGGTCTGCCTGTCCCAGCGAGTAGCCTGCAAGATTCTGGAAGATCTGCATGACCTGCTCCTGGTAGATGATGACGCCGTACGTCTTTTCGAGGATGGGAATGAGGTGCGGCGTGAGATAGGTGATGTGCGACGGGTCCGCCCTGTTCTTTAAGTATGTGGGGATAAAGTCCATGGGCCCAGGGCGGTACAGCGAGATCCCCGCGATGAGATCTTCGAGACAGTTGGGCTGGAGCTGTTTCATGAACCGCTTCATCCCGCCTTGTTCGAGCTGGAACACCGCGTCGGTATCCCCTTCCGAAATGAGCTGATACGCGCCCGCATCGCTGCAATCCTGCCCGAATTCGATCTCCCGTCCCGTATCCTCTTTGATATAATCGAGCGTCTTTTTGATATCGGTGAGGGTGGTGAGCGCCAAAAAGTCCATTTTGAGCATGCCGATGGATTCCACCTCTTTCATATCGAACTGGGTGGTGACGTCCTCTCCGTTGCGCGAGAGCGGCACGTTATCGGCGATCTTTTTGCGGCAGATGACGACGCCCGCGGCGTGCATCGACGTGTTGCGCGGCATGCCCTCGAGCTTGAGCCCCATGTCGATGACGCGCTTCAACTGCTCGTCCGATTCGTAGATCTGGATAAATTCCGTATTGCGCTTGCCTTCCTGATCGGCAAGTTTTTTGACCGCCTCGTCGTGAGCGTCGGGGTCGTTTTCCGTCTCGGCGACTTTTTTACGGCACTTTTCGATGTTGAGCCCCAAAAGCTCACGGATGGTGGATTTGCCGTCCATGAGTTTGGTGACGCGGTCGGTATCCGAATACGGCACACTCATCACCCGTCCCACATCCTTGATGACGGCGCGCGACGCGAGCGTACCGAAGGTGACGATCTGCGCCACGTTCTCGGGATGATAACGGCGGCGGACGTATTCGATGGTCTCGCCGCGGCGCGCCGTGCAGAAGTCGACGTCAAAGTCGGGCATGGACACGCGGTCGGGATTGAGAAAACGCTCAAACAGCAGGTCGTACCGCAGCGGATCGACATTCGTGATGCCGATCGCGTATGCGACGATGCTCCCCACGCCCGAGCCGCGCCCGGGACCCACGGGGATGCCGTGCAGACGCGACCAGTTGATATAGTCCCACACGATGAGGAAGTAGTCGGCGAACCCCATCTTGATGATGATGCCGAGTTCGTACTCGGCGCGCTGTCTGATCTCGTCCGTGACGGGATCGTAGCGCTTGGGGAGCCCCTCCATCGTCAGTTTGGTGAGGTACTCGGGAGACGGCGTGCCGTCGTCCGCCGTATACAGCGGGATGAGCGACTTATCGTAGACGGGCGAGCCGTTGTCTTTCAGGTTGAAGGGCGTATCGGTATCCGAGACCTTATCGGCGATCACGCGCGTATTGGCGATGGCATCGGGCAGATTGGGGAAGAGCGCAGCCATCTCGTCGCCCGATTTCATATAGAATTCGTGCGTCTGCATCTTCATGCGCGAGGGATCGTCGAGCGTGCGCTTGGTCTGGATGCACATGAGCACGTCCTGCATCTCCCAATCCTCTTTTTTGAGGTAATGCACGTCGTTGGTGGCGACGAGCTGGATGTCCGTCTCCCGCGCGAGCCGCACCAAAAGCGGCAGGATGCGTTTTTGCTCGGGGATCCCGTGGTCTTGGATCTCGATATAAAAATCTTCGCCGAACGCCGCCTTCATCTCCAGCGCGAACGCCTTGGCTTGCTCGTACTCCCCCGCCATGAGAAGACGCGGGATGCGCCCCGCAAGGCAGGCGGAAAGGCAGATGACCCCCTCGGTATGCTCTTTGAGGACGGTGTAGTCGATGCGCGGACGATAGTAATATCCGTCGACGAAGGCGAGCGAATCGAGCTGGACCAGATTGACGTACCCCGCCTTGTTTTTGGCGAGGAGGATGAGGTGATCGGCGTGCTGATCGATATGCTCGCGGTAGTCGTCCACCACGTAAAACTCGCACCCGATGATGTATTTGATGCCGTTCTTCTTGCACTTTTCGGCAAAACGCAGGGATGCGTACATGTTGCCGTGGTCTGTGACCGCCACGGCGGAGATGTTGTTCTCCTTGCAGTGGCGCACAAGATCGTCCACCTTCACCGCACCGTCGAGAAGGCTGTATTCGGTATGCAGATGGAGATGTACGAAATCCGTCATGATCGTGTTTCCTCGTAAAGCTGCATGAGCTTTCGCATCCTGTGATTGAGCCCGCCCTTGCTCACGCCGAGCAGATCGGCAAGTTC
>CALVPW010000024.1 GCA_944354085.1 uncultured Clostridia bacterium
AAAACGTGCCGTATAACCCTGTTTCGCAGACGGTATCCGCCTTTCCGATGGTATTTCCCGCCATGAACAGTCCTTTGAGTTCCCCCGCTTTGCCGCGCTCGCCGCGGTTGACGCTCACGATGCTGCACAGACAGACGGAGGGATCTGCGATGGAGAGCGCCGATCTGTTTTCGTCGCAGACGGCGTGACCGAGCGCGCCGAACCGCAGCGTATCTTTTTGGATATACGTCACCGTTCCGATGCCCGAGAGCGTATCGCGGATGAGGATGCCGATCTTGTATTTTCCGCTCTGTTTGTCGCGCACGGGCGTCAACGTGACTTCGATATGTTCGCCGTCCCGTTTGACGGTCAGCCGCACGGGTTTTTGTTTGCAGCGGGCGAAAGCTGCGTTGAGCGTTTCCACGCTCGCCGTGTGGATGCCGTCCGCCGCCATGATGACGTCGCCCGTTTTCAGCCCCGCCTCCGCCGCCGGGCAGAAGGCGCCGTCGCTCGTGACGACCTCCTTGAAGCCGACGATCTCCACGCCACCCGACGAAAGCGTAAAGCCTGCCGTCATGCCGCCGACATAATATTCGTCGGACGCCGCCGAAGCGGGGATCGCCCCGCCGCCGAGACACCCCGCGATGAGAAGTGCCGCCAGAAAAAAATTCAGCCTACGCATATGACCTCCGTATACAAAAGGTAATTTGCGTAAGCCGACTTGGAACTATACTTTTATGTGAGACGGTTATGAAAGGGAGTTTTTGTAAGCGGATGCCGTCTGTAACAGCTCCTCCGCATGACGGCGCGCCGCCTCCCCTTGGTCGCCGCCGATGAGCCGCGCGATCTCTTCGATGCGCGCGTCCCCCTCCGCTTCGCGGATGCGGGTGAACGTCCTGCCGTCCGTCTCCTCCTTTTCGATGACGAATTCACGGTCGGCAAACGACGCGATCTGTGCCAGATGCGAAACGGCGACGATCTGCACGTGCCGCGCGATGCGGCAGAACTTTTCGGCGACCGTGCGCGCCGTCCGTCCGCCGATCCCCGCGTCGATCTCGTCGAAGATATACGTTCCGATACGGTCCACCGACGAGAGCTGAGCTTTGACGGCGAGCATGAAGCGGCTCATTTCGCCGCCGCTGATGATCTTTCCGAGCTCTTTCAGCGGCTCGCCCGCATTGGCGGAAAAGAGGAAGGTGACGCCGCCGAGCCCTTCGCGCGTGGCGTGCGGCGCGTCTTCGCGGGTAAATCGTCTGAACGCGATCTCAAAACGCGGCGCGCGCATGTTGAGAGAGCCGAGTTCTTCTTCGACGCGCGCGCAAAAGCCTTCCGCCGCCTTTTTGCGCGCTTCGTCCAGCCGCATGCATACCGCGTAGACGGCGTCTTCCGTCTCTTCGAGCTGTGCGGTGAGACGGGCAAACTGTTCGTCGCTGTCGGAAAGAAGGTCGTATTCGCGCTTTGCCGCCTCCAAAAAGGCGGTCATCTCCTTTACGCTCCCGCCGTACTTGCGTTTGAGCGCTTTGAGCTCGTCCAGCCGCGCTTCCGCGCGTTCGGCTTCGCGCTCGTCGATGTCCAATGCGTCGGCTGCGTCCTCCGCGCCGCCCGCCACGTCTTCGACTTCCGCCGCAGCATTTTCCAGCCGCTCGGCGAGCGCCGCGTATTCGTCGCCGAAGCGCGCGATCTGGGACAGGCTTCGGGCGGCAAGGCGCAGCGCGTCGGCAGCGCCGCCGTCCTCCGAAAGCGCCTGCCGCGCAGCCGTGAGCCCTTCGAGGATGCGCTCCGCATGGCGCACCCGCTCGCGGAAGGCGAGAAGTTCCTCCTCCTCCCCCTCTTTGAGCGCCGCGTTCTCGATCTCCTCGATCTGAAATTTGAGCACGTCGAGGCGGCGTTCACGCGTTCCTTCGTCGCCGCCGAGTTTTTCGCGCGCCGTTAAAATATCCTTCCGCTTTGCAAGGAGCCCCTCAAGCGCCTGCTTTTCTTCGCGGACGGGCGCGCCCGCTACCTCGTCCAACAGACGGAGCTGATTGCTCTCTTTCAATAAATAGAAATGCTCGCTCTGCCCGTGCACGTCGACGAGCAGCGCCGTGAGCCGCCGCAGCATGGCTGCCGTTACGGTCACGCCGTTGATCTTGAGCGCGCTCCGCCCGTCCGCGGAGAGCCTGCGCGAAAGGATGAGCGTCTCTTCGGGTTCGATGTCGAGTTCGCTCAGAAGCGCCTCCACGCGTTCGTCCCGCGCGGCGAACTCCGCCCGCACGAGGCAATGATCCTCGCCCGAGCGGATCATGCTCCTGTCGGCTTTGGCGCCGAGCACGAAATCGATGGAGTCGAGGATGACGGATTTTCCCGCGCCCGTCTCGCCCGAAAGCACGTTGAGCCCGGGTGCAAACTGTAACGACGCCTTCCCGATGAGGGCGACGTTCGTGATCTCCAAACTTTTTAACATACTGCGTTCCCCGTCACGCTTCGACGAGTGCGGTGAGTTTTTCGGCGACGGCGCCGCTCGCCTCCGTCGTTGCAAGGATGAGCAGCACCGTATCGTCGCCCGCGATCGAGCCGACGACTTCGGGATAGGCGAGCCCGTCGATGACGACGCCCGCGTTCGCACCGCTCCCCGGGAGCGTTTTTACGACGATGAGGTTGTTCACGGGCGTGATACGCACGACGCACGCACGGAAGAGCGCCCGCAGTTTTTCCGAAACGCCCCCCTCGTGCTCGCGCAGCGAAGCGTAGCGGAAGCGCTTTTCGATGCCCTTGACTTTGATGAGGCGCAGATCTTTGATATCCCGCGAGACGGTCGCCTGCGTGACCTGCATGCCCTGCGCGGCAAGCGCCGCGCACAGCTCCTCCTGCGTTTCGATCTCCGTTTCTCCGATGATCTCCAAGATCTTGGAGTGTCTTGCATTGCGCGCCATAGTCTCCCCCTTAATTGATTTTTTCTGTCAGACGGCGGAAATACTCGCTGAGCCCGCGCGTCAAAAAGGATGCGCTGCGCTGCGCCTTGCGGACGGTGAGACGATCGGATTCTCCCGCCTCGCCCAGATATTCTCCGTCGCCGTACAGAACGAGCGCCCCGCGCGGCAGCGAAAATCCGAGTTCACTGCGGTCGGGATATGCGATCGGGCGGCTGCGCATGGAAAACGCGCAGACGGGCGTGAGCTGGAAGGTCTCGCAGTCGGGCGTCATGATGGTGCCGCCTGCCGAGAGCGAATACGCCGTAGACCCCGTCGGCGTGGTGACGATGAGCCCGTCCGCCACGAATTCGCCCGCATGGCTCCCGTCGATGGTCACGGAGATGGTAACGACGCGGTTGTCGCGTTCGGGCGCGACGGGATGCAGCAGCGCAAGCTCGTTCAAACAATAAAAACGCTTGCCGTTGAGCGTGACTTCGAGCATCGCGCGCTTCAAAACGGCGCAGCGCTCGTCAAGCACGAGCGGCACGACGCGTTCCGCCTCCTCCCGTTCGAATTCCGTCAAAAATCCGAGACGGCCGAAGTTGACCCCTACGACGGGGATCGCGCGTTCGGAAGCGCGCTTGGCGGCGCGCAGCATCGTGCCGTCGCCGCCGAGGACGATGAGCCTGTCTCCCGCAAGTTCCGCAAGGTCAGAAAAAACGACGGCGGAATGCCCCGCTTTTTTGATCGCCGCGGCGATATTTTCCGCGATCGCGGCGCTCGCCTGTTCGCGGTTGTAATAGATCCCGATGTTCATTGCAACTATTATACACCATACTTTGCATATATGCAACAATTTGGCGGAAAAAACTATAAAATTATTCAGACGCGCTTTTCCGCCTGCGCCAAAAATGCAAAGAGCGGGAGCGCGGTCCCTTCCTTTTCCAAAAAGACGACGTATTCGATATTCTTGCGCGGGACGAGCGGCGCGTTGACGACGGCGCGCGGCGCAAGCTGCTGCGTCAGGCAGAACGCATAAAAATCGGCAAGCAGCGGTTTATGCAGCCCCGCGGGCAGGATGCCGTTTTTCGTGATCCCCTTCCCGCCGCATTCGAACTGCGGTTTGAAAAGCACAAAAGCCCGTCCGTGCGCGGGCAGCACCTGCGCGACGGCGGGCAGGACGAGTTTTAAGGAAATAAAACTCAGGTCGGAAACGACGCCGTGGATGCGTTCGGGAAAGCTTTCCGACGTGAGGCGGCGTGCGTTCGTCTTGTCCATCACGACGACGCGCGCGTCGCCTGCGAGGCGTTTATCGAGCAGGCTCTCGCCCACGTCTACCGCATACACCCTTTTTGCGCCGCGCTGCAGCAATACATCTGTAAATCCGCCCGTACTTGCCCCGAGGTCGGCAAAGACTTCGCCGTCCACGCGCGCGCCGAAGACGTCCAGCCCCCGCGCGAGCTTGTATCCCCCGCGCGAGGCGTATTCGCAGTCTGCGGGAAGGATCTCCACCGCGTCGTGCTCGCTCACTTCGTCGGACGGGGAGAGCGGTTTGCCGCCGCGGAGCACCCTGCCCGCGCGCAGCGCATCTTTGGCGCGCGTGCGCGAACCGAACGTTTGGGCAAAAAAACTATCCGCGCGCATGGCATTCCCTCACGCAGGCAAGGACGTCCTCTTCGTTGGGCCCGAATTCGGAAAAAAGCGCGCGCGCGTCACCATGCGGGATGAAGGCGTCTTTGTAGCCGAAGGCGAAGATCTGCTTGCCGCGCCCGCGAAGATGGCGTGCGACCGCGTCCCCGAGCCCGCCGATGAGCGCGTTGTCTTCGAGCGTGATCACGCAGCGCTCTTTGCGCGCATCGAGAAGTGCCTCGTCTATCGGTTTGATAAAGCGCGCGTTGACGAGCGAGACCGCAATGCCCTCTTCCGCCGCGCGATCGCATACGCGCTCGGCGAGCGAGATGCAGCGCTCCCCCGCAGCGTAAATAATTATGTCAGACATATTACTACGCCAAACTTCAAATTTCCCGATTTCAACGGGGAAAACGCCCGTTTCACTCCCCTCGCGAGGGTAACGGATGGCAAGCGGACCCGCATACGAGACGCTCATCCGAAGCATCGCACGGAATTCCGAGATGCTGCGCGGGACTGCGATCGCAAGATCGGGAATGGGTGAAAGATAACTCAGATCGAAAACGCCCTGGTGTGTTTCGCCGTCCGCCCCGGATACGCCCGCGCGGTCGATGCAAAAGGTCACGGGCAGGCGCTGACCGCAAACGTCGTGGATGATCTCGTCGTACGCGCGCTGTAAAAATGTCGAATAGATGGCAAAATACGGTTTCATCCCCCCTGCCGCAAGCGCGGCGGAAAGAACGCAGGCGTGTTCTTCGCAGATGCCGACGTCGAACGCGCGGTCGGGATATTTCTCAAAAAACGGGCGAAGCCCGAGCGCGTCCGTCATGGCTGCGGTCACGGCGACGATGCGTGCGTCTTTTTCGGCAAGGCGGACGAGTTCGTCGCCCAGCGCGTCCGCATATTCCGCGCCCTTTTTTCCGAGCGTGACGCCGTGCGTAAGTTCGGGCGCTTGTTCGCAGAAGGGATGCCCTTGCCCTTTTTTGGTCGTCACGTGCAAAAGTACGCTCTCTTTTTTGAGGGCTTCCTTGGCATTTTGCATGGCGGGCAGCAGTTCCGTAAGGTCGTTTCCGTTATAAACGCCCATATAGCGCAGTCCGTAGCGCTCCCAAAGACGCACGTCGTCCGCCGTGCCTTGGTTTTTTAAGGCTTCGAGCGCGTCGTGCGTGCCGCCCACCGTGGGCGAAATGGACATTCCGTTGTCGTTCAGGATGATGAGAACGCGCGTATGGAGGGCACGCAGGCTGTTGAGCGCCTCGTATATGAGCCCGTTGTGGAAGGCGCCGTCGCCGATGAGCGCGATCACCGAAAAACTCTCGCCTTTAAGATCGCGCGCTTTTGCGATGCCGAGCGCCGCCGAAAGCGCGGTGCCCGCATGCCCCGTATCGTAGCAGTCGTATACGCTCTCCGTGCGCTTGGGAAAGCCCGAGATCCCGCCGCGGCTGCGTAACGTGGAAAAACGCTCGCAGCGATCGGAGAGCAGCTTGTGCGGATAGCACTGATGCCCCACGTCGAATACGAGCTTATCGGCGGGAAAATCAAAGATGCGGTGCAGCGCAACGGTGAGCTCGACCACGCCCAAATTGGACGCAAGGTGCCCGCCGCGCGCGGAAACGGTGCGCACGATCTCTGCGCGCAGCGCTTCGCAGTCCTCTTGTAATTGTGAGAGAGAGGCGCTTTTGAGCGCCTCGTCTAAAATTCGTTGCATGATATCACCGATCGCGGCGCAGCACGTGGGAAACGAGCGCGGATAAGAACGTGCCGTCCGCTTCCATTTCGCCGAGCAGCTTTTCGCACAGCGCGGCAGATGCCGCCGCCCGCTCGCGCGCGCCTTGTAATCCATAGACCTTGACGGCGGTGAGTTTATCTTCCGCGGCATCTTTTCCCGTCGTCTTGCCGAGCGCCGCGCTCTCGCCCACTTCATCCAAAATATCGTCCGTGAGCTGGAAAAGCCTGCCGAGTTCGAGCCCGAACGCCTCTGCTTCGCTGCGCTTTCTTCCCGCAAGATCCGCCGCCATCGCAACGGGCGCAGCCATCAGCCGCCCCGTCTTGTTGCGGTAGATAAAGGCGAGTTCCTCTTCGCCGCCGTTTTTTCCCGTATATAAAAGGTCGGCGGACTGCC
>CALVPW010000025.1 GCA_944354085.1 uncultured Clostridia bacterium
CCGAGATCCCTTTGCCCGAGACGTCTGCCAAAAATCCCATCGTCTGCCCCGCGACCTCGTACACGTCGGGCAGGTCGCCGCCGATCTCGCGGCAGGGGATATACATAAACGAGTAGCGCGCGCCGCCGTTGGGATGCGCGGGCGGGAGAAGGCGCTGCTGGATATCCTGCGCAGAATACATCTCGCGGGCGATCTCCGTCTCGTACGCGTTGTCCACCACGCCCAAATAATATTTGCCGAGCGGGCTCACCTTGATGCGGAAGGAGAGATTCCCCCCTTCCCCGCGCACGATGAGATTGCGGAACGCGGTGCCGTTCCCCTTCATGGCGTCCGCAAAGAGGGTACGCATGGGACAATAGGCGCACTTGACGCCCTCGCCGCACACCTCCTCCTCGCGGCAGCCCGTCGTCTCCTTTAAGCTCCCGCGGGCGGCGCGGCTCTTGAAATAGGTGCGAAAGGCGCGGTTGGTGTACCGCACCCGCATCGCCCCGTCGACGACGATCGCCGCCGTAGGGATGCTGTCGAGCACTTCTTTGTACAAATTCATGCCTTATATGCGCCAAAGATGCAATTTCCCGCCCACGAGATAGGCGTTGAGCGCTTCCTCCTCGAAGATCTCTCCGTCGTACTGCACATAAAGTTTGCCGTCGGGCGAGGTGACCGTCGCCGCGCTGCAGCCGATATGATGGGTGATGGGCTCTTCCAGGAGCTTTCCGCGCATGAGGCGGACGAGCTTGGGAAGGAGTTTTCTGCGGGGCGGGCAGTCCACCACCACGAGCTCCATGACGCCGTCGTCGGGCTGCGCCGCAGGACAGAGCGGGATGCCGCCGCCCAGCTGTTTGCCGTTGCACACCGCGGCGATCATCGCGTTGTACTCGCGCGTTTCGCCGTTGACGGTGACAAGGAGCCTGCTCCCCTTATAGCGGAAGAGCGTCGCGAGCAGGCTGCGGAAGTATTTGCCGCGCCTGCCGCCGCAGCGCATGTTCTCGCAGCGGCGCAGGATCTCCACATCCATCCCCGTGCCCGCGATGTTCAGGGCGCGGCGGGTGCCGCATTCGATGTAGTCGACGGGCTGCGGCTCGCCGTCGAGGATGCAGGAGACGGCTTTTGCGCCGAGCGGGATCCCGACCGCCGCGGCAAAATCGTTGCCCGTGCCCGCGGGGATGATCCCTAGCGTGACGGCGGAAGGATCGACCATCCCGCTCAGGACTTCGTTCACCGTACCGTCGCCGCCCACCACGACGAGCTGCGTCTGCCCCGCCGCGGTGAGACTGTGCGCGTACTTGCGCGCATCTCCCCGCTTGGACGAATAAAAGAAACGGCAGGCGACGCCGCGCTCTTTCATGCGCGCGTCGATCTCCGCCACCAATTTTTTCATTTTTCTGATCTTCGGATTGACGATCACGTTCAACATACCGCGTTCTCCGCCGTAAAAATTCCGTTCGCATTTTATTATACAGGATTTCGCGCAGAATTGCAATTTTTTTGCAAATCTGTTATACTGTTTTCGGAAAATTTTCAAAGAAGGTATCCTTTTGCATACGCTCATCCCCGCACAACTGTTGCTGCTCGCAAAAAACTGCCCCTTCCCGCTGTATACGGTGGGCGGCGCCGTGCGCGACGCGCTCGCGGGTCAGATCGCGCCGCAGGCGGACTGGGACCTTGCATCCCCCGCCTCCGACGAAGCGTTCGCCGCCGCCGCGCGCGCCTGCGGTTTTGAAGTGCGCGCCGTGTATCCCGCCACGGGCACGGTAAAGATCGAAAAGGACGGCGTCGCTTGCGAATATACCCGCTTCCGTTCGGATACCTACGTGCGCGGTACGCACGCGCCCGCCGCCGTCGCCTTTACGGAGGATATCGCCGTCGACGCCCGCCGCCGCGATTTTTGCGCCAACGCCGTATATTACGACATCGCGCGCGGGAAATTCTGCGATCCGCTCGGCGGCATCCCCGATATCGAAAAAAAGACGCTGCGCACCGTCGCGCCCGCCCGAAAGGTGTTCGGCGAAGACGGGCTGCGCCTTTTGCGCCTGGCGCGGCTGGCGGCGCAGACGGGATTTACGCCCGACGAAGACTGTATGCGGGGCGCGGCGCAAAACGCGGCGCTCATCCGCGACATCGTCCCCGAACGCATCTTCCACGAGATGCAGCTGCTGCTCACCGCCGACGCAAAGTGCGGCGATCGGCTCGCGCCCTACCGCGGCTTGTGCATCCTGCGGGATACGGGCGTATTTGCGTATATCTTCCCCGAGCTCGCCCGCGGCGACAAGATGGCGCAGCGCAAGGACTTCCACGATCACGACGTGTTGGAACATACCTTCCGCTGCGTGCGCTACGCGCCGCCCGCGATCCGCTGGGCAGCCCTTTTGCACGACTGCGGCAAGCCCCTCTGCATGCTGCGCGACGGCAACTTTTACGCCCATCCCGCAGAGGGCGCGCGCATCGCCGAGGAGACGCTCGTCCGCCTCAAAGCGCCCGTCCGCCTCACGGAAGAGACGAAAACGCTCGTTCTTTTGCACATGCGCGATTTTAATTTGCAGATGCGCGAAGGCAAGGTGCGGCGGGAGATCGTGCACGCCTATCCCCTCCTCGAAAAACTTTTCGCTCTGAAACAGGCGGACTATTCCGCCTGCAAGGACGATCTTTCCCCCGCGCCCTCCGTCGTAAAATGGAAGCGCATCTTAGAAAAGATGCGCCGCGAAGGCGTCCCCTTCACCCTTGCCATGCTCGCCGTGAACGGGCGGGATATGCAGGCATTGGGCAAAAAGGGAGAAGAAGTCGGCAAAACGCTTTCCGCGCTGCAAGCCTTTTGCATCGAGGACGGACGGCGCAACGACCGCGAAACGCTCCTCGCCCGCGCGAAACACGTCCCCAACGAATAAGGAGATCTTATGCAAGCACTCATCGTCATCTGCATCGTACTCAGCGTCCTCACGCTCGCGCTCGTTATCGTGCTGCTCTTCAAAAAGCGCAGCGAAGACGGCGGAGAACGGCTGCGCCGCCTCGAAGAAAAGACGGACGCCGTCGGCAAACTCGCCGATTACAATGCCCGCGTCCTCGAATCGCTCAACCGTTCGACGGAAGCCCGCCTCACGGGCATCCAGAACCGCCTTGCCGACGATATCAAATATATCGTCGACGCCAACGCGCAGAACCTCGAACGCATCCGCCGCACGGTGGACGAGAAGCTCACGTCCTCCATCGACGGGAAGCTCTCCGATTCCTTTGCCCGCATCGGCGAGCGGCTGGAAAAAATGTACCAGAGCGTGGGCGAGATGAAGGGCATCTCTGCGGGCGTCAACGATATCAGGCGCGTATTTTCCAACGTGAAACTGCGCGGCACCTGGGGGGAGGCGCAGCTCGACGCCATCCTCGAACAGATGCTCGCACCCGAACAGTACCGCCGCAGCGTGAAGCTCAACCCGCTCGACGGCTCGCTCGTCGACTTTGCCGTCGCGCTGCCCGCAAAGGACGGCGAGGTATACCTGCCCGTCGACAGCAAATTCCCCGTGGAGGAGTTCGAACGGCTCGCGGACGCCGCCGAGCGCGGCGACAAGGAGGGCGAAGAGCGCGCCCGCAAAAATTTGGAGCGCGCCGTAAAATTGCAGGCGGATTCCATCGCCAAAAAGTATATCCTGCCCCCCGTTACCACGGATTTTGCCGTGATGTATCTCCCCTCCGAAGGGCTGTACGCCGAGGTGATGCGCACGAGCGGGCTTTCCGACTGGCTGCGTATGCGCCGCGTTCTCGCATGCGGTCCCACCAACGTCGCCGCCCTGCTCTCCACGCTGCAAACGGGTTTCCGCACCGCGGCGATCGAAAAGCGTTCGGGCGAGCTGAGGATGATGCTCGACGAATTCCGCGCCGATTTTATCAAATTTTCCGAACTTTTGGAAAAGACGCGCAAAAAGCTGCAGGAAGCACAAGATACGGTGGAGAGCGCCGAAAAGCGCACGGGCACCATCGGGCGCAAACTCAACTCCTTCCGCAGCATCGGCGGCGCGCTGCCGCCCGAAGACGAAGACTGAGCGTTTTTCGCAAAACACTTGCTTTTTCCGCGCGCGCGGGGTATAATGGAAACATGGAACTCAAAAAACTTGACGCCGCGGCACAGGCGGCGCTCCCCGTCCCGCCCGAAAGTTTTGGCGCACCGCGCGCCGTGCAGGGCGGAAAAGTTTGCGCGGCGGGCGCGTTCGTACATATCGTGAGCGGCGGAAGATTCAAACGCTTCCCCGCGCGGCAGGAGGCGCTCACCGTGCGCGAAGGCAGCGGATACATCAAATGGGCGCGCGGCGAACTCCCCTTTCGGGCAGGCGAGTGCGTGCTTGCGGAAGGGTTGGAAGAATACGATCTGTACGGCGAAGGAGAATTCCTCGTCACGATCTTAAAATAAATGCGAGGCAGCCATGAAAGAACCGCATCCCGAACATAAAAATCAGACGCGGGCGCAAAAGCGTCAGGCGCGCAAACGCACGCAGGCAGAACAGCTCGCGCTCGAAAAACAACTCGTGAAAGAGGGCAAGATCCTGCCCCGCACCCGCTACGTCGCCAGAGGATACCTCGGGCGGATCTTTGCCGTGATGCTCGCCTTCCTCTTCGGCATGCTCGTCGTCATCGGCGGGCTGCTCGGCGGCGGGTACTACCTTGCCGTCACCCCCTCGCGCAATCTCTTCCATGTGCTGGGACTGAACGAGGAGCTCCTCTCCGAAGAATACCTCGACCGATCGGTGATCGACATCGCCGTCTCCATCCGCGACGACATCAACAGCCTTGCCGACCCCGCTTCCGTCAGCCTCGGGACGTTCTCCAAATACACGCCCGTCGTGGATAAGATGATCGACAGCATCGTCGAACAGGTGCGCGCCTACGGCATCGACGCGGATGCGGAAACGCTCACCGCGACGCCGTTGGGCGGGCTCGCCGACTATCTGATGAACGACATCGTGATGACGGCGCAGCTGGGCGGGCTCATGCAGGTCTCGGCGGACGGAGAGCCTTTGATGCTCGCGCTGTGCTACGGGATCGAGGGCAGCAACGAGGAAAACGGCGACTATCAGATCGTCGGCGGCGAAGTGGTGATGAACGAGGGCAAATCCGCCCGCACGCTCAAAGACCTCATCGACAATGCGAACGGCATCATCGGCGGGCTGCCCATCGAATCGGTGCTCGCGGTGGACGCTTCCTCGACGCAAGTCATGCGGGCGCTCAGCTACGGCACGGAGGGCGTCAACTACACCGTGAACGAACAGGGTGAGATCGAGATGCTCACCGATCCTCTCACGGGCAAGCCCTATCCCAAGCGCACCATCGAAGACCTGACGAACGATCAGAGCCTCATCGAGAACGTGACCATCGGCGATATCGTCACCGTCGACGAAAATACGACGGGCATCCTGCTCGCCATCAAAGACTGGACGGTCGGCGATCTTACGAGCGCGGCGCGCATCGAATCGCTCCGCCTCTCGCAGATCGTCACCATCGACGACGCCTCCTCCCCCATTTTGCAGGCAATGCGCGACTGGCGCATCGCCGACCTCACCGATGCCGACATGATCGATTCCCTTCTGCTCGGCGACATCATCGAGATCGGGGAACATTCCGCCCAACTTTTGCGCGCGCTCGCAGATACCGCCATCGGCGATCTTTCGACCGCCATCGATACCCTCCGTTTGCAGGACATCCTCGGCGAAGAGGCGCTCGAAAGCAACAACATCCTCAAAAACCTCAAACAAAGCTCGCTCGAAACGCTCGCCGACGACGTTGCGTCGCTCACCGTGGCGCAGGTGTTCGGCGAAGAGCTGTATTCCTACCTCGACCTTACAAACGGGAAGTCGTACGAAGCCTTCGTAAACGGCTACGATCCCCAAGATAAAAGCATGAACACGGCGGAAGATGCGGAAGATCCAAACGCCGCGGTCAACCAAAACCGCCCCAACGCGATGGACCTTACGGGCAAGGCGGTCAAAGAAACGCGCAGAACGAAGGACGGAAAAGAGGTCTTTTTCGGATACTTCCGCACGAAAGACGAGATCGGCGCGCCCGCCGGCGCGCTCGTACAGGACGCCGACGTGCACCGCCACGTTGCGGTGAGCCCCGCCGATCCCGACCTTCCCGACGGCGAGACCGTCCGCACCATGGCGTATTACGCGAACGTGGAAGCGGACATCCTCCCGCAGACATATGAATGGCGCGTGTTCGACTACGACGTTTCCGCTAAGTCCATGGCGCTTCCCGAAGGCGACAGCGTCGTCACGGATATCCCCGCGGGATACGCGGAGCAGCCCGCGCGCAGCGGTGCCGAGCTTTACACCGACGCGGACGGGAACGCGTACTACTACCTCACCGCACGCGTCCATCTGCGCGGCGGCGCGCCCGCCGTCGAAAAAGTCGCCTATCCCCTCTGCACCGACGACGCAGGCATCTACTACTTCCGATACGAACTCGGCAGCACGACGGCGGAGGACGGCACCGTCTCCTTTGACGATCATTCGACGTATGCGCGCGTCGACCTCGAACGCACCGTCAGCGCCTATGTGTACGAGGACGGCACGCCCGTCGTCTTCCAAACGGCGGAGGATGGGACCGTCGATCCCTCCCGCGTCGTATACGGCGAAGGCGAGACCGCGCAGACCGTCCGCTTCCGCCACCGCGCGGCAGGCACCCGCCTCGTTGCCGTCACCAATCCCGCGACGGGAGAGCCCGTCCTTGACGAGAACGGCGAACAGGTGATGCGGGAAGAGGAAGTGACCGAGCGTTGGTGGATCGTGGTGGAAAGCCCCGTCGAAGGCGGCTATTACACCGTCAGCGGCGATACGATCGAGCGGGTGCAGGGAGAGACCACGCTCACATGGACGGTGGGCGACGATGCGGACGGCGACGGCGTCATCGACGAAGGCGCCGCCACCGTGCAAGCCGACCGCTATCTGAGCGGCGTATGGTATCTGCTGTTCGGGAGAGAACTGTGCGACGGCACTGCGGAAGGCGGCTGCACGCACGGACAGGGCGACGCGCCGACGGGCAGCAGTCACGTCGTCCTCGTCGACAACACGCACATGCCCGTTCTCGACATTGCGGGCACGGTGACGGAGGTCTCCAACATCATCGATACCCTCCCCCTTTGGGAAATGTGGCTGCACGAGCTCATCGGCACCAACCCCTACGCCAAGCTGCCGATCGATTACGAAGTCAACGGGGTCACATACGACAACCTCAACGAGCTCACGGTGAGCGGTGCGATCGGATGCATGAAAGCGATGATCGCTCAGTTCGAAGCGCCAACTCCCTAACAGAACGCGGGCGGCGAAAATGCCGCCCGTTTTTTTATGCGATCGCGCGCAAAAAATGGGCGCGCCCCGCCAAAAATCATTGACTTTGCCGCACGATTATAGTAGAATAGAACAACGGGCATGCGCCCGAAATACCTTGCATACCGCGAAGGTATGCCGAATGAGACCGGGAGGTGAAAATTATGCAGAAGTATGAGATGCTCATCCTGCTCCGGAGCGACATGGAGGACGAGGCGAGAGAGGCGGAACTCAAAAAGTACGCCGATATCGTCACCACGATGGGCGGCACCGTTGAGGCGACCGACAAGTGGGGCGTGAAAAAGACGCAGTACCCCATCGCGTTCAAAACGGAAGCGTTCTATGCACTCATGACGTTCCATGCAAACGGCGAGACCGTGCGCGAGCTTGACCGCATCGCGGGGATCTCCGACGTTGTGCTGCGCCGCATGATTACGAAAGTCGAGGAAAAGTAAAATGACAAAGGTGTTTTTGATCGGAAATCTGACGCGCGATCCCGAGCTCACGGAAACGTCGGGCGGGGTGAACGTGTGCCGCTTTGCCGTTGCCGTCAACCGCGGCTACGGCGAGAACCGCGCCACTGATTTTTATAACGTGACCGCATGGAGAAGATTGGGCGAGCAAGTCGCGCAGTACACCAAAAAGGGCAATAAAATTGCCGTGTACGGCGATCTGCAGATCCGCCAATACGAAGGGAACGACGGCGTGCGCCGCACCTCGGTCGACGTGATCGCACAGGACGTGGAGTTTTTAACGCCCAAGGGCAATTCCGACGGCGGCAGCGATTTCTACGATGCACCCGCAAGCCACACGCAGAGCGCGCCCAAGAAAAAGCCCGCGCTCGAAGCCTTCGACGACGACGGGGACATCCCCTTCTGAGCCGCAAGGAACAAAAATTTTAAGGAGTGATGATCATGGAAGAGAACGAGGTCGTAACCGAGCAGGCAGCGCCCGAAGCTGCTCCTGCCGCATCCGAGGCTGCTCCCGTCCGCGAGAGAAGCGAAGTCCGCGAGCGCCCCGCCAAGAAAAATTACAAAAGACAAAATTATAAGAAGGTCTGCCTCTTCTGCCAGGAAAAGAGCACGATCGACTATAAGGAGACCAACAAGCTGAGAAAGTTCATCAGCGAGGGCGGCAAGATCCTCCCCCGCCGCATGACGGGCACCTGCGCAAAGCACCAGCGCGAACTCGCGACCGCCATCAAGCGTGCGCGCGTCGCAGCCCTTCTCCCTTTCAAAGCAGAGTGATCGAGACCCCGCGCATATGCGCGGGGTGCTTTTTTTGTACGCCATGAGGCGTACAGACGGCGCAGAAAACGCACAGAAAAACGCGCTCCCGCGAACATTCGCGGGAGCGCGTTTTACCATCGTTTATTTTGCGAGCGGAACGGGACGATGCGCGCCGACAAAGATGACGCCCACCGTGCCGGGGCCGCAGTGCGAACCGATCACGGGACCGACGATCTGGCGCACGACATTGGCGTTCGGACGCTTTTCGAGGATCATGTCCCGCACGCGGTCGCCCTCTTCCTTGCAGTCTGCATCGAGCACGTATACGGTGTACTTATCCTCGTCCTCGAGCTCGGCGATCACCTTATCCGCAAGGGTGCGCAGCGCCTTTTTCCTGCCCATGATCTTGCCAAGGACGGTGAGCCCGCCGTCCGCCCCCGTCGAAAGCAGGGGCTTTAATTGCAGCGCCGTCCCCGCGAACGCCGCCAGCGCGGAGCACCTGCCGCCGCGCTTTAAGTGCATGAGATCGTCCACGACGAAATACACGCACACGCGCTCGGTGAACGCCTGCAGGAACGCGAGGATCTCCTCGTCGGAAGCGCCCTTTTGTTTGAGCTTCGCCGCCTCCTCCATCTGGATGCCCGCGCCCAGCGAGATGCTGTTCGTATCGAACACCGTGCATTTGCGGTCGGGATACGTTTCTTTGAGTTCGCGCAGGGCGAGATCCAAAAACTGGAAGGTGCCGCTGAGCTTGTGCGAGAAACTCACGTACAGCACATCCTCCCCTTTCTCGAAATAGGGCGTTAAAATGCGCTTGTAATCTTCGGGATTGAGCGCCTGCGTCGTGGGGATATTGCCCGCGGCGACGAGGTCGTAAAATTTACGGAAATCGGTGTGTTCGCCGAGGTCGTAATAATATTCCTGCCCGTCCACAAAGTACGGCATGGAAATGTAATCCAGCCCCAATTCCTTTGCGCGGGTATACCAGAGTTCTCCGTTGGAATCACAAATGAGCACGCTCATAGTTCACCTTCCGTTTGTCATATTTTTATATTACCGCTTTTTATTGTATCACCGACGGCGGCATATGTCAAGATAATCGTATCACTTTTTGTAAGGCGCGCTTTACGATTTTTGATATACAGGCAGAATATCGCGTCATATCACCCATTGCATAAACGCCTTGAACGCCGACGGGAGCGCATAGATGCGCCTTATCTCATCTGCGCTCGCCCACACGTATTGCGGCAGCGGCGCCGCGACCTCCACGAGGCGTCCTTCCATGCGCCATTCCACATGTGTGAAGATATGCACGGCGCGTTTTTGCGCGACCGTTTCGCCGAAAAAGGGCATTTCCCCCTCAAAAAAGGGAAACTGCCAGAGCCCCGCGAGCAATCCCTTGGCAGGGCGTTTTTCGAGCGCGTACTTCCCGCCGCAGCGCAATACCGCAACGCGGGCTTCCACCACGCGGCGCGCCTTTTTGGGGGCGCGGACGGGGAGGTCCTCCTCGCTGTTTGCAAGGTGCGCCCTGCACAGCCCCGCCCACGGGCAGCCGCCGCACAGCGGCGCGCCGTTCGGCACGCATACGATGGCGCCCAGCTCCATGAGCGCCTCGCAAAAGTCCCCCGTCTCCTTGGGATACGCCGCGCGGAGGAGCGCCGCATAGCGTGCTTTTGTGGCAGGCTCGTCGACGTTGCTCTTATCGGCATACAGGCGGCTCAGGATGCGCAGCACGTTGCCGTCCACCGCGGGTTCGGCAAGCCCCAGCGCGATGGACGATATCGCCCCCGCCGTGTAATCGCCGACGCCGGGGAGCGCGCGCACGCCGCGCACGTCTGTGGGATACCCCTCCTCCGCGATGCGCTCCGCCGCCTTTTTTAAGTTGCGGGCGCGGGAATAATAGCCGAGCCCCTCCCATGCTTTGAGCACCGCGTCCTCGTCCGCCGCGGCGAGCGCGGCGGGCGAAGGGAACTGCCGCATGAACGCCACGTAGCGCTCTTTGACCGCCTCGACGCGCGTCTGCTGCAGCATGAGTTCGGAGACGAGCACGCTGTAAAAGGTGCGCTGTTTGCGCCACGGAAGGTCGCGTTTGCAAACGCGGTACCACTCCAAAAGGAGCGGTACCGCGGTCTTCATCACTTCATCCATCAAAACAGCCCGACGATCTTGCCGTCCTCGTCCACGTCGATGCGTTCCGCGGCAGGTTTGGGCGGGAGCCCCGGCATGGTGAGGATATTCCCCGTGAGCGCGACGATAAATCCCGCGCCTGCGGAGATCCTGACCGAACGCACGGTGACAGTAAACCCTTCGGGCGCGCCGAGGCGGGTCGCATCGTCGGAGAACGAGTACTGCGTTTTTGCCATGCAGACGGGCGTCTCGCCAAAGCCCAGCGCGGTGAGCCGTTCGATCTCGGCTTCCGCCTCGGGCGTGTAGGCGACGTCCTTCCCGCCGTATACCTTGGTGACGATGGCTTTGATCTTTTCCTTGACGGGCAGCTTCTCGTCGTAACAGTAGGTGAAATCGGAGGGCTCATCGCACAAGCGGACGACTTCGCGCGCGAGCGCCTCGCCGCCCTTGCCGCCCTCCGCCCACACGGTGGAAAGCACCACGTTGACGCCCAGCGCCCTGCACGCGTCCATCACGAGCGCGATCTCCGCATCCGTATCGGTGGGGAAACGGTTGACGGCGACGACGGTGGGCAGCCCGTATACCTGCTTCATGTTGTGCACGTGGCGCAAAAGATTGGGCAGCCCCGCTTTGAGCGCTTCGAGGTCTTCCTCCGCGAGCGCGTTCTTGGGCAGTTCGCCGTGCATCTTTAAGGCGCGCACCGTCGCCACCACGACGGCGGCGGCAGGTCTGAGCCCCGCAACGCGGCACTTGATATCGAGGAATTTCTCCGCGCCGAGATCTGCGCCGAACCCCGCCTCCGTCACGACGTAATCGCCGAGTTTGAGCGCCGTGCGCGTTGCGATGACGGAGTTGCAGCCGTGGGCGATGTTCGCGAACGGGCCGCCGTGCACGAGCGCGGGCGTGTGTTCGAGCGTCTGCACGAGGTTGGGCTTGATCGCATCCTTCAAAAGGGCAGTCATCGCGCCCGCGGCTTTGAGATCCCCCGCCGTAACGGGCGTTCCCTCGTATGTATACCCGACGATGATGCGCGCAAGGCGGGCTTTGAGATCGGGAACGGAGGTCGCAAGGCACAAGATCGCCATGATCTCGCTCGCCACGGTGATATCGTACCCGTCCTTGCGGGGCACGCCGTTCTTGCCGCCGCCCAGCCCGTCCTCGATGTAACGGAGCTGACGGTCGTTCATATCGACGCAGCGCTTCCACGTGATGCGGTCTTTATCGATGCCGAGCGCATTCCCCTGGAAGATATGATTGTCCAGCATGGCGGCGAGCAGGTTGTTCGCCGCGCCGATGGCGTGGAAATCCCCCGTAAAGTGCAGGTTGATATCCTCCATGGGCACGACCTGCGCGTATCCGCCGCCCGCCGCGCCGCCTTTGACGCCGAAGACGGGCCCCAGCGAAGGTTCGCGCAGCGCCACCACGACGCGCTTGCCGATGCGCTTTAAGCCGTCGGCAAGCCCGATGGTAGTCGTCGTCTTCCCTTCGCCCGCGGGCGTGGGCGTGATCGCCGTCACGAGGACGGGCTTGCCGTCCGCCTTCTCCCGCTTCATGACGGAAAGATCGATCTTGGCTTTGTATTTGCCGTAATATTCGATCTCGTCCTCGGAAAGTCCCGCCGCGCGGGCGATATTGCCGATATGTTCGAGCTTCGCTTCCTGTGCGATCTCGATATCCGTTTTCATAACGATCTCCTTCCGTGTTGAATGTACGTCTGCGCAAGGACGCCGCCCTGCGCGCGTATGCCTGCGCCTCCGCGGCACCCTTCGATCACTTAAAGTATTTTACCGCGCTTTCGAACAGCTTCATATCGTACGCGCCGGGGACGTTCTTGTAAAGCCCCGCGCCCTTGCGCTCGGAGTGCCCCATCTTGCCGAATACCCTGCCGTCGGGCGAGAGGATGCCCTCGATCGCCGCGGCGGAGCCGTTGGGGTTGAAGTGCACGTCCATCGTGGCGTTGCCCGCAAGGTCGACGTACTGCGTCATGATCTGTCCGTTCTCGGCAAGGCGGCGGATGAGCGCGTCGCTCGCGACGAACTTTCCCTCGCCGTGCGAGATGGGCACGGAGAAGATATCCCCCGCCTCGACGCCCGCAAGCCATGGAGACTTGACGGAAGCGACGCGGACGCGCACGATGCGCGACTGGTGACGGGCAATATCGTTATAGGTGAGCGTGGGGCAGTTCTCGTCCGTCTCGACGATCTTGCCGTACGGCACGAGCCCGAGTTTGATGAGCGCCTGGAAACCGTTGCAGATACCGCCCATCAGCCCGTCGCGCTCCTCCAAAAGGCGGGTGACCGCCTCCTTGACCAATTCGCCGCGGAAGAACGCCGTGATGAACTTGCCAGAACCGTCGGGTTCGTCCCCGCCCGAGAAGCCGCCCGGGATAAAGACGATCCGGCTCTCCCCCACCTTGGCGGCGAATTCCTCCGCCGCGCGCGCGACTTCGTCGGCGGTGCGGTTGCGGATGACGTAGATCTCGGGCTGTGCGCCCGCGTCCGCAAACGCCTTTGCCGTATCATATTCGCAGTTGGTCCCGGGGAAGACGGGGATGAGCACCTTGGGACGCGCCGTCTTTACATTACAGACGAGCGGGCTCGGCGTGCGGCAGGTGAAATTCTCCACGCTCGCCGCGGGCGCCGCGATGTTGCAGGCGTATACGGGTTCCAGCTTCTCCTCGTAGATCTTAAGGAGATCGCCCAACAGCAGGCGCTCGTTCCCGCGGACGACGGCGCTCTCCGCCGTCGTTTCGCCGAGCGGCGTGCCGACGGGCATATCCTCGGCAAGTTCGAGCACGAACGCGCCGTATTTATAGCCGAAGAGCGCTTCGACGGAGATATCTTCGCCGTACTTGAATCCCGTCATATTGCCGAAGCACATCTTCATGACCGCCTCGGCAACGCCGCCGAATCCCGGCGTATAGGCGGCGACCGCCTTGCCCGCGCGCAGCAGCGCCGTGACCGTACGGAAAACGGCGAGCAGCGACGACGTGACGGGCAGGCCGTTCGCGTCGTACACGGGCTCGAGCAGCACGACTTTATGTCCCGCGCCCTTGAACTCGGGCGAGACGACTTCTGCCGTCTTCCCCGTCGTCACCGCAAAGGAGACGAGGGTGGGCGGCACGTCGATATGCTCGAAGGTACCGCTCATGGAGTCCTTGCCGCCGATCGCGGCGACGCCGAGCTCCACCTGCGCCTTGAACGCGCCCAAAAGCGCCGCCAAAGGCTCTCCCCAGCGCTTGGGGTCGTGCCCCGGTTTTAAGAAATATTCCTGGAAGGTGAGATACACGTCCTCGAACGAGGCGCCCGCGGCGATGAGCTTGGAGACACTCTCCACCACGGCGAGGTACGCCCCGTGATAAGGGCTCTTTTCGGCAACGTACGGGTTGCCGCCCCACGCCATGTACGAGACGGTATCCGTGTGCCCGTTCTCGACGGAGACGAGGTGCACCATCGCCTGCGGCGGCGTGTGCTGGTACTTTCCGCCGAAGGGCATGAGCACGGTGCCCGCGCCGATCGTCGAATCGAAACGCTCGGAAAGCCCGCGCTTGGA
>CALVPW010000026.1 GCA_944354085.1 uncultured Clostridia bacterium
TCGTGTTCGTAATAGTCTTCGCGCTCTTCCGCCGCGGGCGCTGCGGGCGCGCGGTAGGAAGGCGACTGCGGGTAATTGAGATCGTCCGCGGGCTCTAAGGCGGGCGCAGGGCGCTCCACCGTGATGCGGCGGGGCATGGACGGACGCTCCGCCTCCGCCTTGGCGGTATACGCATCCGAATAGCGCGGCGGAACGGGCGCGGCGGGCGCGGCGGACGGCTGCGCGGACTGCGGCGGCACGTCCTCGGGCGAAACGGGCGTCACGCTCGAACGGCGGGGATAGGTGTTGAACCGCGAATCGCGGTCAAAGATGAGGTTGTTGCGATAGCTGCTGGCAGGATCGCCGTGGAAGAGGATATCGCGGCTGCGCTGATAAGCGTTCTCCGACGGCTGCGGCTGTGCGGCAGGCTGCTGCGCATACGGCTGCGGCTGCACATACGGCTGCTGCACATATGGCTGCGCGACGGGCTGCTGCGCATACGGCTGCGGCGGGAGCGCGGCGGCGCGGACAGGCGCGGGGATATCCTCATACGGCACGGGCTGCGCGCTCGGCGCGGGCTCTTCGTCCCGCTCCCCTTTGCGCGTACGCGGCTGCGTGCGGAAAACGAGAGCGCGCAGCGGCGTTGCCATTGCGATCCAAAAGAGGATGGCGGCGAGCGCCAACGCGTAGATCACGTATGCGCCGGCGGGCGAGAGCAGGGCGCGCACAGGATAGGCAACGAGCCCCATCAGAACACCGCCGCCCGTACCGTCTGCCGTACGTTCGGAGGCAGCCGACCAGCATCCCGAAAGATACCCGCCGTACCCCGTCCCGTAAAAGCGTTCCGCGGTGGCGGTATGCACGATGAGGAAGACGACGGCGACGAGCACGACGAGCTTTGCGATCCAGCGCGCGGGGAAATACTTCCTGCCCGAAACGAGCACGACGGAAAAGTAGATGCTCAAGATCAGGAGCGGGTATACGAAAAATCCCGCGAGCCCCACGAAAAAGGAAGTGATCGCCACCCCGATGTCGCCGAACACATACGGTCCCGTGACGGCGATGAAGAAAATGACCGCGCTGAAAAGAAGCAGGGTCATGCCCAGCGTCTCGCGGCTCAAAAGCGCGTTTTTCTCTTTTTTGTCCTGTTTGTCTCCGCGACCGACTCCGTTCAAAACAGCCTCCGTATCGCTCCCCTATGGGGAGCGGAGATCGAAAACGATCTTCTCCACAAAATTTTGCATTATATAGTATAACACTTCCGTACGGATTTTTCAACGATATTGGCAGGGATTTTTATATTTTTTTGCAGAGCGGGCGCGCACGCGAAAAACGGGGCAGCCATGTCCGAAAGCAAACGAAAAAGCGCCCGCCATGTCCGAAGGCGGGCGCCGTATTTTCCCCGTTTGCGCAAAATGTGCGCGCGGGGCATGTATGCGCTCAGACCATATTTTCGAGGATGAGTTTATCGGCAACGAGCGCGATGAATTCGCTGTTGGTCGGTTTTTCCGTACCGATATACACCCGCGCGCCGAAAATGGCGTTCACCGCGTCGATGCGGCCGCGGTTCCACGCGACTTCGATGGCGTGGCGGATGGCGCGCTCGACGTTGCTCGCGGCCGCGCCGTATTTTTCGCCGATGACGGGATACAGCCCCTTCGTCACGTTGTTGATGACGTGCGGATCGGAGACCGCCATCTTGATCCCCTCCCGCAGATAGTGATATCCCTTGATATGCGGCGGGATCCCGATGGAGATAAAGATGTTGCTGATGCGCTCGTCGAGCGAGCCCGCACGCTTGCGTTCGAGCTTTTCGCGGACGGGCGGCGGAAGCTCTTCGGAGATCTCCGCCACGCGTTCCTCCACCACCGCCGCCGAAACGGGCTTGACGAGATAGTACCGCGCGCCCAGCGCGATGACGCGGCTGACGATCTTATCGTCGGTAAAATTGCCGAGCACGACGAAATCCGTCTTACACCCCGCCTTGCGGGCGCGCTCCATCACCGTGAAGCCGTCTGCAGTCGTCAGCAGCAAACTGACGACCGCCACGGCGGGCTGCTGCTTTTCGAGCAGCGCGAGCCCTTCGCCGCCATCCCCCGTAACACCGCACACTTCGTACCCCGCACGCGTAAAATGCGCGGCAAGTTCGTTTGAAAAGCTCTCGTTGCTCTCCATGATCAGGACTTTTTTCATACCCTTTCTCCTTCCGTTTGCATTTGTAAACGCATTATAAAACACGTTTCGCCGTTTGTAAAGTCATTTTTGTACGAAATTCGAATATTTATGTGCAGAATTCTTCGAATTATGTACAGAATTGTCGATTCGCCAAGATCAGACACCCTTCGCACACGCTCTTTTACAAAAAACGGCATAAAAAAACTGCCGCCGCGCCCTTTTAGGCGCGGCGGCAGCCGAAGTTTTGCGTTAAATGTTCGCCGTTTCGACATATTCGTCGAACGTGACGTTCTTATCGTACGTCTTGGTCCCGTCGAGCACGATGATGCGGTTGCAGACGGTGTTCATGAGCTCCTGGTCGTGCGAGGTCAAAAGCATGCACCCCTTAAAGGCGGTGAGCCCGTTGTTGAGCGCAGTGATGGATTCGAGGTCGAGGTGGTTGGTCGGCTCGTCGAAGATGAGGAAGTTCCCGCCCTCGAGCATCATTTTGGCGAGCATGCAGCGCACCTTTTCCCCGCCCGAGAGCACCTTCGCCTCTTTGAGCGCCTCCTCGCCCGAGAACAGCATGCGCCCCAGCCAGCCGCGCAGATACTCCTCGTAATGGTCTTTGGAGAACTGCGAGAGCCACTGCACGAGCGTGAGCGAACAGC
>CALVPW010000027.1 GCA_944354085.1 uncultured Clostridia bacterium
ATCTCGGGCACGCAGTCCAAAAGCTCCTTGGAGGAGAGCGCGGGCTCCAGCCCGTTCCCCATATTGCGGGAGGCGATCGTACCGCCCGTTGCGATGATAAGGATGTGTTTCATATCCTAACGTAAGATCTCCTTTAACCTCTCTTTGGCGTCTTCTTCCGCAAAAAGCGCCCTGCCGTATCCGCATATGCTAAGCGCGCCCCGCACCAGGTCCGCGGGGAGCGCCCCGTCGCGCACGCCCGCAAGGAGAAGAAGATATGCGCCCACCATGTCCGCATCCGTCCCGAAAACGAGCGCCGCGCCCCGCATTTTTGCGAGCGCGGAGAGCACTTGCTCTGCGCCGAGGCGCATATCGCAGAACGCGGTCACGCCGTAGCTTTTGAGCGGTTCCCTTGCCGCCGCGGGGCACGCTTTGCCGACGAGGACGCGCCCGAAACGCGTATAATGCTTTTCGTCGTAACGGACGCCGCCGAGTTCGGAAAAGACGGCGCCGCCCGCCGTGAGTTTGCGCGCCCCTTCGCGCGCGGCGACGCACTTCAAAAAGGGGAGCGGCGGCACGGAAGAGAGCTGTTCCACCACGGCGCGCTGCAATTTATCGTGCACGCCGACGGGCGCAAGCACCCGCTCCCCCACTCTGAGCGCGAACGCGCTCGCGTACCAATAGACGCGATCGCAAAGATTGACGTCTTCCGCAAAGCGGAGCGCCGCGTACGTTACCATTCGTTGGGGAAGGGCGGATCGGCGCGCAGCCACCAATCCTCGTAATATTTGACGTACTGCGAGCAGCTCTCGCTCACGTCGTCGTTGAGCGGCAGTCCGCTCTGCGTCCAAAACGCCTGCACGAACGCTTCGCACTTCTCCGCGGAGATATCGCTGAGAAACGCCCGCCCCAGCTCCAAAATATTTTCGGGGCGCTTTTTGCAGGCGCGCACCGTCTCTTCGAGGCGGCGGTTGCAGGGAAAGAGCGCGCGGTTCTCGATGAGGATGAGGCGGTACACGCTGTATACGATCTCCTGCGCGAGGTGCGCCCGCATATAGGCGTTGTCCTCGGGCACGATGTTGAGAAAGTACCCGCGGTTGAGCTGCAGATTGGCGCAAAAACAGGCGATCTTATCGGCGACGGTGTGCTCGGGATATCGTTCGATCGCTGCGACGAGCGCGGGGATCGCATCGTCCTTCGTGCACAGCACCCGCGCCTTGACGTAGGCGTTGCGCGTGGGCTCGCTCGCATCGGCGGCGGCGCGCTCCAGCATGGCTTTCGTCTTGTATTTGATATCGAAATAGCCGCCCTCGTACGTGCAATGCCCCAAAATGACCTCGGCAAGGCGGTTCTCCGCCGCCAGCGCGGCATACCGTTCCTCGGTGACGACGATGACGGCGTCGATATCCGAATCGGGGCGGGCGTTGCCTTTGACGGTGGAGCCGTCCAAAACGACGGCGATGACGCCCTCCTGCCCCTCGAAAAATTCTTTGAGTTTTTGTGCGCTCTCTTCGTGATGCTTGTACATGATCGTCTCCGCTGTTTGTTCCCCATATGTTTTTATACAGTATAGCACATATACGGCGCGCTTGCAAGAGAAAACGCGCACGGCGGCGCGCTCATCCGTTTGCGGGCTGCGGCGCGGCGGGCACTTTTGCACGGCGGGCGCGCTCGACGGCGCACACGATCGTACAAGCCGCCAAAAAGGCGACGATAAAGGCTGCCGCCCCCGCGAGGACGAGGTCGACGTCCCCTTCCGCGGCGGGCGTGCGGCGCTCGGTCACGACCTCGGTATTGTCCTCGTAGATCGCCATCGTCACCTCTTTGAGCGCCGCGGCAGCGCTCCCCAGAGCGGCGTACGCCTCGTCGAGCGAAGCGGCGATCGCGCGTACCTCCGCCTCGCTGAGCGCCCCGCTCCCGTCGTCCGTCTCCGACGTGAGAAATCCCCCCAGCTGCACGGCGATGGCGGCGTTGCGCGCCAGATAGCGTTCGACGGGCGCGGAAGACGCCGTCGGCTCGCCAAATCCGCGGATGATCGCCTCGTTGCGCGCATACTCCTCTTTGAGTGCCGCGCGGCGGGAAGCGACCGCCGCGGCGACGTCCCCCGCAGGCACGATCCTGCCCGCGCCGCTTCGTTCGATGCGCTCGGAAAGCGCCTCCTGCGCACTCACGCCCAGCGCCGCCCCCGCCTCCGCGCGGAAATTGCCGAGCGTTTTATGTGCTTCGCCCGCCTGCACCCGATAGGCGCCCGAATAGGCGGCGATCCAACCGTCGTACGACGTGAGAAGGGTGGCGCGCAGCGCCTTCAAAAGCGAGAGCCGCTCTTCGAGCGAGGCGGCGGCGTACGCCTCCCCCTCCACCGAATAATCGAGCGACGCGGCGCTTTGGCGCACCCGTTCCGCAGCCTCATTTGCGACGGCGTGCAAAAACGCCGCCGCCTGATCGGCGTCCTTAAAATACCGCCCCTGTACGCGCAGCGTATAGCCCGCCTCGCCCGACGTGAGCGTGACCGCGTCCGCCGCAAGCATCGCCTGCGTATCCACGCTTTGCAGCGCCTGCGAGGCGCACGCCGCCGCGAGCGCCTCTTCCGAGAGGATATCCGCACTGTAAAAGGGCGTCCCGTCGGCATATTGCCCCGTTTCCGAGACGGGCCCCGTGAGCGCGAACGTGAGACTGTACGTCACCGTACGGCGATTGAGCCACAGCCCGAACACGAGCACGACGGCGGCTGCCGCCGCGAGCGCCGCGCCCAGCACCCAAAACAAGTGCTTTTTGACGTATCCCGCGATCTCCGAAAAGGTGATCCCTGCTTCTTCTTCCATAACGACCTCCAAAAAAGAAAGAGGACTGCGCAGAACGCGCGTCCTCTTTGGTATCCGTGATCTTATTTGGGGGCTCGCGCCCCTTGTTCCCTTGCAGCGGGATAAAAACCTGTCCCGCAGGCGTTTATTGTGCCGCTATTCCATCTCGATGCGGCTGAGCAGCGCAACGTTCCCGACCGCCCTGCCGCCGCCGAGCACGATCGCCATCTGCGGATCGGCGGGGATATGCGCCTCCATCTGCAGCCTGTTTGCGATATAGTCGGCAAACCCCGCGATGCCCGCGACGCCGCCCGCCAAAAACACGCCGTTTTTGACCATGGCAGCGGAGACCTCCGCAGGAAGTTTTTTTAAGAGCAGCTCGGCGTACTCCGCGATCTTGTCCACATATACGCGGATGGGAAAGAGGATATCCGCCGAAGAGACCGCAACGGCGCGGGGCTTGCCCGTGGTGACGTCGCGCCCGTTGACGATGGTGCTCTGATTGTCCCCTTCGATGAGGCTCCCCACCGTATTTTTGAGCTTTTCGCTCGTGGCGGCGCCGATCTTGAGGTTATACGTTTCGGCAATATGATCGATGATGTGCACGTCCATGTTGTTGCCGCCCACGTTCATCGTAAACCCCGCGATGATACCGTCCAGCGAGAACACCGCCGCGCTCGTCCTGCCCGCGCCCACGTCGAGCGCGAACACGGGGTTGGATTCGGAGAGCGGGACGTCCTGCCCGAGCGCCGCAAGATAGGGCGTTTCGGCAAAGCGCACGCGGGAGAGCCCGACCGACTTTGCCACGCGGCAATATGCCTCGCGCAGCGCCGCCGACGCGGCGCACGGCACGCAGAAGAGCACTTCCGCCGCGAACGTCCGCCGCGTGACCTTTCCCATAAAGTATTCCAAGAGCGCCGCGGCGTACCTTTCGTTGACGATCTCCCCCTCGTACACGGGGAAGCATACGTCGGTCAATTCCGCCGTTTTCCCGAGCAGCCGCTTTGCCTCGTTGCCGAAGGCGCGGATCTCCCCCGTCTCCTTTTGTACGGTGACGCAGGTCGCCTCCGCGAGCACGATGCCGCTGCCGATCTTATAAATTTTCGTGACCGCAGTCCCGAAGTCGATTGCAAGCCTGAGCATAAGATCTCCTTAAATGAGCGCAGCTTCCCTTAAAAGCGCCGTCACGCGCTCCATGGGAAGCCCCACAACGTTTGTAAAACTCCCCTCGTACCGTTCGACGAGAGGATATCCGTCCTGGATGCCGTACGCGCCCGCCTTGTCGAGCGGCAGCCCGCTCTCCACATAGGCGCCGATGAGCTCCTCTTCGAGCGGGCGGAAATACACCCGCGTCTCCACCGCGTCCGTCAAACGCAGCGTCGGCGTGAGCAGGCACACGCCCGTATAGACCGTGTGCATCTTCCCGCTCAGCGCGCGGAGCATGCGCGCCGCGTCCGCCTTGTCCTTGGGTTTCCCGAGGATGCGGTCCCCGAGCGCGACGACGGTATCGGCGCCGAGCACCGCGTCCGTGTTGCGGCGGGCGAACACTTCCTCCGCTTTCCCGCATGCAAAGGCGAGCGCCGTTTCCCGTGCGGGGAGCGCGGCGCCCTCTTCTTTGAACGCGGAAGGTTCTACGACGATATCCCGCACCAGCGCGCTCAAAAGCTGCTTGCGGCGCGGGGAATTGCTGGCTAAAATCAGTTTCACAAGATCTCTAAATTCTTTTTGAAGGTGCGTTTGAATTCGCCGCCCGCGGCAAGCGCCTGGCGGATCTCCAGCGCCGCGTCGCCCGCGAGTTCCGTCTTCATGATGACGGAATCGCCCAAAACGTCGCAGTTGATGCCCGTGACGACGCCCGTCCCGCTGCGGTCGAGCGCCTCGCCGATGCGCAGCAGCACGCCGAGCTTTTTGACGACGTCGACGTCCTCTTCGCTGACGATATCGCGGTATTTTGCCCATTCCGCGGGGGAGATATCTTCCTTTTTGTGGCAGCCCGCCACAAAGGCGGCGAGCACGATCTCGCGGTGGGTCGCCCCGCAGATGCCCGCGTTCAGGATCATGTAGCGGCTGTGCTGGGGGTGCCCGTAGTAGCGCACGCGCAGCCCGCAGTCGTGCAGGCTGGCTGCGATCTTGAGCACTTTGAGATACACGCGCGGGAATTTGTGCAGCACGCGCAGCTGTTTGAAGAGCTGGATAGAAAGGCGCACCGTGTGCTCGACGTGCCGTTCGTCGCACCCGTAGTACTTGACGAGGGTGTTGAGCGAATAGCTCAATACGTCGAGGATGGGGCGCTCCACCGTCTGCGGCACCGCCTGGTTGAACATGATGCCCTCGCGGAGGCCGTACCCGCCCACCGTGAACGATTCGACGTGCAGATAGTCGGTGAACGATTTGATGATGGCGAGCGCGGCGGGCATGATGTCGGCACGGGCGGGCGAGAGCCCGCGGATGCGCTTGCGCTTTTCCACGTCCAAAACGCGCACCATCTCGTAAATGGAGCGGAAATCCTCCACCGCGAACGAATAGTTGTGCACGGTGTTGAGCGGATATTTTTTGACGAGGCGGTTGATCTTGTACAGATTGCGGAAAGAACCGCCCACGCCGATCATCTGGACGTCGGGCTCCACCTCGGAGAGCCATTCGATCTTTTTGAACTGCTCGGTGAAGAACTCCTCGATCTTCGCCGTCTGCTCTTCGGGCGGGACGCCGGGATCGGCGAAAAGATCGGTGAGCGTGACCGCGCCGAACGCGAGCGTCGCATAATGCAAAATGTTGCGGCGGTTGTAGTAGATGACCTTGGTGGAGCCGCCGCCGATCTCCAAAATGATCCCCTTGGGGATATCCATGGAGTTGATGACGCCGCGGTAAACGAGCGTCGCTTCCTCCTCTTCGGAGAGGACGTCGACGCGGATGCCGCAGGTCGCCTGGATCTCGTCCAAAAACGAGCGCTGATTTTTGGCGCGGCGGACGGCGGCGGTCGCCACCGCGATGATGCGCTCCGCCCCGCGGGCGTCGCACAGGCGTTTGAACATTTTTAACGTGCGGATGGTCTCCGCCACGCGCTGCGGCTTCAAAAAGCCGTCGCGCTCCATATCTTGTCCGAGGCGCACGCTCTCTTTGAGCTCGTCCTCGACCATAAAATGATTGTCCCCGAACAGCTGCACGATCACGAGACGGGCGGAATTCGACCCCAGATCGATGATCCCGATCTTTTCCGCCTGCCGCGCCTCAATTTCGACTGTTTTTTCCATGACGTTCCAACCTTTTTTCCGTGTGAGATTTCGGGCATCCCCGCCCGATCAGGAGAACGCGGGAGCATGCATATTTTTCTCGTACACTCGACAATGCCCCTATTCTGAATTTTGAACCTGCCACTATTTTAACACAGGTTTGGGGGTTTGTCTATACCCTTTTGAAAAAAAGTTTGGCGAATATGCGTCATTTTTGCGTAAAAAGTGCGTCCCGCAAGCGGAAAAACGCCAAAACGATAAGAAAGGCGCCAAAGCCCTTTTCCAGCGCGTCGGCGGGAAGGTGCGCCGCCGCGAGCGCGCCGAGCGCCGAGAAGGCGAGCGCGGGCAGCGCGAGCGGCAGAAGCCCGCGCCCCTTTACGAGCCCCGCCTTGGCGTGGATGGAGAGCGCGAGCGCCGCCATCGGCAAAAACGCGACGAGATTCAGCCCCTGCGCCGCGGGCTGCGGAACGCCGAACAGGGTCAAGAGCGGGATGAGCGCCGTCCCACCGCCCATCCCCATCCCGCCGAGCACGCCGCCCAGAAAACCGCATATGAACAGCAGCAAAAACGCCATTATATGACCGCCTTGACGCCCGCGGCGAGCATGAGCGCGGCAAACAGCACGCCCAAAAAGCGGGCGGGGAGCACGGGCAGAAGTTTTGCGCCCAGCGCGCCGCCCGCCGTCACCCCCGCCGCCACGGGCAGCAGCGCCGAAAGCCCGACGAGCCCCGCCCAAAGGTACACCGCCGCGCTCACGAGACAGGCGGGCAGGATGAGCGCGATGGCGGTCGCGTGCGCCGCGGCGCTCCCGCGCCCCTCGATGCGCTCCAAAAGAGGCACGGCGATCATGCCGCCGCCCCCGCCGAACAGCCCGTTCGCGAGCCCCACCGCGCTCCCGCCCAGCATACGGGAAACCGCCTTGTTTTGCGTCTGCATCTTTTTCTCCCTCCCCCGCCCGCCGCGCGGGCAAAAGCCTTTTGCAGGAGTTTGCGCAAAAAGAGCAAAAATTTCCCCTTCTTTTGGCGAAATCCTCACGAATTTCACGCGGAAATGCTTGCCTTGCACGCCGTTTTATATTAAAATAGAGAAGTATTTCGAAAAAATCGGCGGTATGCGCCCGACGCGCGGATCCGCCTGCAAAAGGAATCGGTATGGCATATTATTCGGGAAAAGACAAGTGGAAACGCCGCGCCCTGACGGCGCTCGCCGTCTCGCTCTGCGCGACGCTCTCGCTCGGCATTTTTGCCGCCTGCGGCGATCAAAGCACCCCTTCGGACGAGACCGAGGAGGAAGAGACGACCACCCGCACGGACACCCAAAAGATCCGCAACGGCAATTTTGAGTTCTACGACGAGATGGACGAGGAGACCAAGGACAAGCGCGATCTCATCGCCTCCCCCTCCAACTGGACGTTTTCATCGGGCTCGCCCTCTTCGGACACGAAGAGCGGCATCGTCGATCTGACGGAATGGAACACCCTGTCCGCCTCCGGCAGCGCCTTCTTCCAAGGGCTGACGGAAGAGAGCGACTTTGCCTCCGTCCTTCCCGACGCCGTGGCGCATTGGGAAGACGACGACGTGACGGTGTACGACCGCCTGCGTTTTTACGACCTCTTCGAGGACGAGATCGACGATCTCGACGAGGATTCCGACGAAGCGGAGCTCTTTGCCGACTATACGTATTCCATCGACTTTGAGGACGTGGAATATCTCTCCGAGCTCGAAACGGCGCCCACCGTGCGCGAAAAGGGCGAGGACGCCGAGAACAAGGACGAAAACGCCGTTCTCATGATCCACAACCACCGCACTTCGGACGACGTTCTGGGCACGGGGCAGTCCTATTCCTCGGGCACGACGGTGACGCTGGACGCAGGCACCTCGGCAAAGCTCAGCGTTTGGGTGCGCACTGACAAACTCGCCTACGGATACGAGGACAAGACTTCCTCGCCCCGCTCGGGCGCGTACATCAAGGTGACGCAGACGGTGGGCGGCTCCACGCTCGACGAGATGCGCATCGAGAACATCCGCACGGAGGGCGCATGGAAGGAATACACCGTGTACCTGCGCGCCAACTCCTACGCCGAAACGACGTTCTCCGTCGCTTTGGGTCTTGGCGGCGGCTCCACGGACGACCGCTTCGAGAGCCTCAACGGCTTTGCCTTCTTTGACGATCTCACCTGCACCATCCTGCCCAACTCCGCCTTCCCCGAGACGCTCGGCGACGGCTATACCGCCGATCTCAACAGCAAAGCGGATGCGAAAGTCTTTGACGACGCGGCGCTTTCCGCCAAAGCGGGCGAGGGCTATGCCCGCACCTTTGCGCTCGATCTGTACATGCCCCTCCACGCCGTGACGAGCGACGCCGCCGAGATCGCGTTCGGCGTGACCAAGGAAACTTCAGGCAGCCGCGAATACGAGTCCAAGCTCAAAAGCAACATCGGCGATCCCGCCGTCCCCGAAGAGCGCCAGAGCATCATCGGGATGATGACGTACGGCGACGTGAAAGCCACCGCAAACCTGTACCTGAAAAACATTTACGAAAACGACTTTAAGGGCGGCTTCCCCTTTGTGAACGCCGACGGGACGGACAACGACGGGGCGCAGGTGCTCCTTCTCATGTCCACCAACGGCGCGGCGTACACGGCGAAGTATTCCGCCGCAGCCGCAGGCACGACGGACGGCGTCGACTTCACGCTCGCGCCCGACGAATACGTGCTCTTCTCCTTCCGCGCCAAGACGAGCGCGATCGAATCGGGCACGACGGGCGCCTCCGTCACCTTGGTCGACGGCGAGAACCGCACCGCCATCGAGGCGTTCGACACGACGTCCGCCGCCACCGTGGATATCGAGAACGAGACGACGGACGCATACGACACCGAAGATATCTACAACGGCTGGGTGCAGTGCTTCTTCTACGTCGCCAACGAGACGGACAGCGATAAGACCTTCTCGCTCGAATTCAACTACGGCCCCACCGCCGTATCGACGGCGGAAGAGAGCGCGTACGCAAGCGGCTACGCGGCGTTCGCCGATTTTGAGATCAGCGCCATGACGCGCAGCCAGTACGGCTATGCCGCAAGCGGCGACTACGCCGCCAAAGTCTCGCTCACGGGCGAGGTGGACAGCGACTCGCAGTTCGACGCCGCCTCGGCGGTATGGAACATCGAAGAAGGGTTCTCGCAGCCCACCTCCTTCCGGGGCGTGCAGGCGGGCAGCAGCGGGACGCAGAAGCCCTCGCAGGACGCCCTCGCCGAACAAGGCGTATATACGGGCATGCTGAACGCCAAGTACGCGCAGAACTATCTCAAAAAGACGGACGACGCGGCGATCGCGGCATTCCGCAAAGTCACGGGAACGGACGCAAGCTACGCGACCGCGGAAGATTGGTGGAAGGCGGCGTTCGGCAGCGGGACGCAGGGCGGCCGCGTTGCCAACCAGCCCCTCGCCATCATCAACAGCGGCGAAGCGGCGGCGCCCTCCTACGGGTATCGCCTCTATACGCAGAAGTCGGTCTCCGCGAACAGCACGCAGCGCATCTCCGTCCGCGTGAAGCTCTCCGAGAACGCCAAAGCGACGGTGTACCTCATCGATACTTCCGATCCCGAAGAGGCGGCGCGCGGCACCACCAAGACGCTCATGCCCACCCTCCCCGCCGTCACCTATTGGTACGACGATCAGGGCAACATCGTGGCGGGCGATCCCTCCGCCGAGGACTTCAACGCCCGCGAAGACACCCTGTACTACCTTGCGGAGAACGGGCTGTACTATAAAGCGGGCACGCGCGCGGACGATCCGAACGTGACCTTCTACGCCAACCTGCACAACTACGAGCGCGACGAAGAAGAGAACTACGTGACGGACGACGGCACCATCGCCTTCTACTTCCACGACGGCAAGACGTACGCCTACCGCACGGAGACGAGCACGGGCACCTACACCTACTCGCAGCCCGTGGAGAACCTTCCCACCAAGGAAGGCGAAACTTCCATCGTCCGCTACGATTACACGTCCAAGCTCGACGAAGCCGCCTACGGCACCGCGATCACCGTGCAGGGCTCTGCGGACAACAAAGGCTGGACGGACGTCGTCTTCTACGTGAAGACGGGCAACGAGGCGAAGAGCTACAGCGTCGAAGTCTGGGCGGGCGACCGCACGAACGCGACGGACGGGCTCCCCGCAGGCAGCTACGTGTTCTTTGACGATCACGCTTCGGCAGACGCCTCGTCCGACTACGAAGCGCTCCTCGAAGACGCGGTGACCGACCTCGAAGAGAGCGGCAGCCTCGACGGCGACAAGCTCAACGCCAACGTGGCGCTCTATTACACCTACACCTTCTACGACGCGGCGGATTACCTCCGCTACGACGTGAACGAGGACGAGGACGGGCTCGGCAATCCCTACGGCTCTTACAAGCAGTCCGCGTACGAAGAGGGCATCGCATGGCTGAAAAACGGCACGACGCTCTTCCTCGATTACGGCACGACGGACGTGACCGTGGAGGCAGACGACCTGACGGGCGGCGACGATCAGACGACGGACGACGATGCGTCCGCGACGACGGACACCAACTTCTGGCTGGTGCTCTCCTCGGGCATCCTCGCCGTGGTGCTGCTGTTCGCAGTCGTCGCCATCATCGTGCGGCGCGTCCTTGCAAAGCGCAAAAAGCACGTGAAGGTCAGACCCGCAAAGCCCGCGAAGGCGAAGCCCGTAAAGCCCGCCGAAGAGGCTGAGGAAGCGCCCGCCGCACCCGAAGCCGAAGACGCGCCCGAGGACGGTACGCCTTACAACGACTGAGCCGCAATCAAATAGAACGCGCAGCGCCACCGGGTGCTGCAAATGCCAAACGGCATCTCTCCCCTTTCGTCAGGTCTTGGAAGAAAGGGCGCGGAGGTGCCGTTCTTTTTTAGGAGATGACCGTATGCGCACGATCGCAAAAAAATTCATCCGCCTTCTCGATCCCTTGGAATGGGGGCTGTACGCCCTCTCGCTCACGGGCATCCTGCTCGCCTTTTTCCTGTGCGGCGGGACGCAGTACCTGTATCTCGCCGCCTCGCTGTTGGGCGCGACGGCGCTCATCTTCGTCTCCAAAGGCAACCCCGCGGGGCAGCTTCTGACCGTCGTATTCAGCGGCTTTTACGGGTACGTGGCGTACACCTTCCGCTACTACGGCGAGATGATCACCTACCTCGGCATGAGCGCCCCCATCGCGCTGGCGGCGTTCATCGCGTGGCTGCGCCACCCCTACCGCGGCAACCGCGCCGAGGTCACCGTCAACCGCCCCCGCCCCGTGGAATACCTCGTCATCGGCGGAACGGGCGCGGCGATCACCGTCGCGTTCTATTTTATCCTGCGCGCGCTCGGCACCGCGCACCTTGCGATCAGCACGCTTTCGGTGTTCACGAGCTGGGTCGCCGTCTGCCTCACGCAGCGCCGCAGCCCCTTTTACGCCGTGGGATACGCCGCCAACGATATCGTGCTCATCGTGCTCTGGGCGCTCGCCGCCGCCGAAAACGCGGAATATTGGAGCATGGTCGTCTGCTTTATCGTGTTCCTCGTCAACGATACGTACGGCTATTTCCATTGGCGCAAGCTCCTGCGCCGCCAGACGGCGCCCTCCGAATGACAAAAACGCCCCGCGGGGCGTTTTTTATTTTGCAAAAAAGTCGCGGATGATCTCGGCGATCTTGCTGCGGTAGACGATGTCCGCCGCGCCGCCCGTAAAGCAGAGGGGCGGATAGACGACGCACCACCAATTGTCCCCCGCGCCCGAGCCGAGCTCTAAAATGAGCGCGTCGTACACGCCCGCAGACAGCGTGACGCCGTCGTACACGCGGGTGGGGAAGTCCTCCCGCCGCAGGCTCGCCTTTGCGCCGTACGCGTATCCCGCGGCGCGCAGGATGCGCTCCGCGACCGCCTCGACGCCCTCGAGCCGCGCGCCGATGGCGGCGATCGCCGCCTCCTTGCTCCCGCACGCCGCCACCACGGGCGTGAGATATTCCACCACGCCGTCGCGCACCTCGTACTTGACCGCCTGATCTTCGGCGCCGTTGGAATTGGCGCGGATATGTACTCTCAGATACGCCGCCTCGTCCGTTCCCGCGCCCCTTCCGCAAAGGCAGGCGACGAGCACCAGCGCCGCGGCGAGCAGAACGCATACTAACATCCGTTTCATACAAAAACCCTCCGTCCTGCGGAGGGTATTGCCGAAAAAAACATATTTTATACGATACAGATATATTTCACGGGGAGGTGCCCGCGATCACGCCGCCGCCGAGGCACTGCGTCTCGTCGTACAGTACGGCGTACTGCCCGGGGGTGACGGCGCGCTGCGGCGTATCGAACAAGACGCAAAGGGTATCCTCCCCCGTCCGCACGACGCGCACGTCCTGTTCCTCCTGCCGATAGCGGAATTTTGCGCGGCAGCGGAAGGCGTCCTTGTTGGGCGGGGCGGGGATAAAGTTCATCCCCTCCACCGTACAGGACGAGGAATAGAGCGGGCTTTCGTCCCCGTGCGAGACGTACAGGATATTGCGTTCGAGGTCTTTGCGGACGACGAACCACCTGCCGTCCTCCCCGCGTTTTCCGCCCAGATCGAGCCCGCGGCGCTGCCCGAGCGTGTAGTACATGAGCCCCATGTGCTCGCCCACCTCTTCCCCCGCAAGGGATACGATCTTCCCGGGGCGCGCAGGCAGATACTCCTGCAAAAATTTGCGGAAATTGCGCTCGCCGATAAAGCAGATGCCCGTGGAATCCTTCTTTTTCGCCGTGGCGAGCCCGTTCTCCGCGGCGATGGCGCGCACCTCCGCTTTGGTAAGGTCTGCAAGCGGGAACAAAACGCCCTCGAGCTGGGATTGCGTGAGCTGATTCAAAAAATATGTCTGATCTTTGTTTTTATCCTTCGCCTTGAGCAAGCGGTGCACGCCGTCCGCATGCGAGACGCCGCAGTAGTGTCCCGTGGCGATCAGATCCGCACCCAGCGTGCGGGCGTACGCCTTGAAGGGACCGAACTTGATCTCGCGGTTGCATAAAACGTCGGGATTGGGCGTTCTGCCCGCGCGGTACTCCGCCAAAAAATAGGAAAAGACGCGTTCCATGTATTCCCGCGCAAAATTGACGGTATAATACGGGATGTCCAGCAGCCCGCATACGCGCACCACGTCGTCGAAGTCCTCCTCCGCCGTGCAGGCGCCGTTCTCGTCCGTCTCCTCCCAATTTTTCATGAACAGTCCGACGACGTCGTATCCCGCGCGCTTCAAAAGGAGCGCGGCAACGGAGCTGTCCACCCCGCCGCTCATCCCCACGACGACCGTCTGTTTGCCGTGCGCCATACGCGCCTCCCGAAAAATTTTCCAAAATTATAGCATATCCGCGTAAAAATATAAAGCATTTTCGGCTGAGATGTGGTATAATAACTCTGCCGAAATCAGATATCACGCACTCGTGGCGCAATTGGATAGCGTGTCAGCCTCCGACGCTGAAGGTTGTGGGTTCGATCCCCGCCGGGTGCACCAAAGCCTCCTTTGGAGGCTTTTTCTTTTTGTCCCGCCGCGCGCCGAGAGCGCGTTTTATCGCTGCGTGGGCACGCAAAATCCGTGCCCCTGCAAAAATTCCAGCGACATATCCACCCAACGGGCTGCACGGCGGTAGACCGCCTCCCCCCGATAGGCGGCGTTGCTCTCGAAATCGGCGAGCGAGAGCCCGTGCCATCCCTCCTCGAAGACGTGCAGCTCGGCAGAAACGTGCGCGCGGCGGAGCGCGCCGTACAGCAGCCACGCATTCTCGGGCGGGACGCAGTCATCCTTGTCCGTCGTCCACAAAAAGACGGGCGGCGCGTCCGTCGGCACGTGTTTTTCCAGCGAATACGCCTCGAAAAGCGCGGCGTCGCCGCCGCAGAAATTGACGATGGAATCGCGGTGCCACCAGCGCGGATCCGCCGTGACGACGGGATAACACAGCAGGGAAGCGTCGGGACGGACGCGCCCGCATTCCGCGCCGAAGAGCGCCTCGATCGCGCTGTCCCGCCACAAAAAGGTCAAACATCCCGCAAGATGCCCGCCCGCGGAAAAGCCCGCCACGGCGGTCTTGCCCGTCAGGGAGAGCGCCTCCTGTTCGCGGCGCACGTACATCATCGCCATCGCAGCCTCTTGGATCTGCACGGGATACGCGCGGGGCGCAACGTCGTACGAGAGCACGAAACAATCGTATCCCGCCTGAAAATAGCGCAGCGCGACCGTCTCCGACTCGCGTTCGGAGATCATCGCGTAGCCGCCGCCCGGAATGATGACGAGCGCGGGGCGCGGCCTTACGACGCCGAGCTCTGCGATCGCGGTATGGCGGTAACAGGCGAGCGTCCCCCGCTCCGCCTCCCCGCGCGGCAGTGCAAAATATTTGAACAGATCGACCGTTTCCAGGATCATGGTCGCCTCCCGTTTTTTTGTTCATTGTAGCATGCAGGCAAGAAAATTGCAAGTACGCGCCCTGATTTTCGCCGCGGCAGCCAATTATTTTTCTATTTGCTCTTGATTTTTCTGTATTTTCCTGTATAATAGAAACAGCGGCTGTGAATCGGAAACATTTTTTGAAAATGCCGCAAGTCAGTATAAGGGGACAAAAACGTATATGAGTATCTCTGCAAAAGATATCCGCAACATCGCCATCGTCGGACACAGCGGCGAGGGCAAGACCACCCTCTTTGAGGCCATGCTCTTCAACGGCGGCGCCATCGAACGCATGGGCAAGATCGAGAACGGCACGACGGTCTCCGACTTCGACGAGCAGGAGATCGCAAGAAAGATGTCCGTCTCCCTCTCGGCGAGTTCCGTCGTGTGGAAGGACGTGAAGATCAACCTTTTGGACGTGCCCGGTTTTTACGACTTTGAGGGCGAATTTTCGCAAGCGCTGCGGGCGGCGGGCGCCGTCGTCGTCGTGACGGGCGCAAACGGCGCCGTGACGGTGGGCGCGGAAAAAGCCATCGATCTTTGCCTGCGCGCCAAAAAACCCATCATCATCTTTATCAACGGCATGGATAAGGAGAACGCCGATTACAACGCCACCGTGGCGGCGTTCAAGGAAAAATATAAAAACAAGCTCGCTCCCATCCAGATCCCCATCATGGAGGGCAAAAAGATGGTGGGCAACGCCAACGCGCTCACGGGCAAGGCGTACCACTTTACCAACACGGGTCCCGAAGAGATCGCCGTGCCCGAAGAATACCGCCGCGATTACGAGGCGATGCGCCTCTCTTTGATGGAGACCGCCGCCGAAAACGACGACGTGCTCCTCGAAAAATACTTCGATCAGGGCTTCCTCTCGCGCGAGGACATGATCCACGGCATCCGCAAGGGCATCTTCAATATCAACGTTATCCCCGTGATGGCGGGCAGCGCCCTGCAAAACAAGGGCGTCATCAATTTGATGAACGAGATCGTCAAATACCTGCCCGAAGCCGCCGAACGCGCCGCCCAGCCCGCGCTCGATATGACGAGCAACACGATGGTCGGCATCCCCTGCGAGGAGGACGGTCCCTTCGCCGCACAGGTCTTTAAGACCGCCGTCGATCCCTTCGTGGGCAAGATGAACTATCTGCGCGTCTGCCGCGGCGCCCTGAAGGCGGGCATGACCGTGCTCAATCCCAATACGAACACCGTCGAGCGCATCGCCGCCGTGTACCTCATCAAGGGCAAAAAGCTCGAACCCGTCCAAACGCTCGGCGCGGGCGATATCGGCGCGGTGAGCAAGCTCGCGAACACGGGCACGGGCGATACGCTGTGCGACGAGGCGGCTCCCGTCAGATTCGACCCCATCCCCTTCCACAAACCCGTCCTGTATATGGCAGTCTACGCCGCCGTCCGCGGCACCGAGGACAAGGTGTTCGGCGGGCTCAACCGCCTCACCGAAGAGGACAAGAGCTTTACCGTTACCAAAAATCCCGATACGGGCGAGACGCTCGTGGGCGGGCAGGGCGAAGTACACCTCGACGTCATCAAGAAAAAGCTCAAATCGAAGTTCGGTGCCGACGCCGACTTCCGCACGCCCGCCGTCGCCTATAAGGAGACCATCCGCAAGACGGCGCTCGCCGAAGGCAAGTATAAAAAACAAACGGGCGGGCACGGACAGTACGGTCACTGCAAGATCCGCTTTGAACCGTGCGAAAAAGACTTTGAATTTGACGAAGAGGTCGTGGGCGGCACGGTGCCCAAGCAGTATATCCCCGCCGTCGAAAAGGGGCTTTTGGAGTGCCTCCCGCACGGCGTGCTGGCGGGATATCCCGTCATCCGCGTGAAAGCCGTCCTCTACGACGGCAGCTATCACGACGTCGACTCCTCGGAAGCGGCGTTCAAGGCGGCTGCCGAGATCGCCTTTAAGGAGGGCATGAAGAACGCCGATCCCGTGCTTCTGGAGCCCCTCTCGCACCTGAAGATCGCCGTGCCCGACCAATACGTGGGCGACGTGATGGGCGATCTGAACAAGCGCCGCGGCCGCATCATCGGCATGGACGCGCAGGAAGACGGCACGCAGGTCGTCACCGCCGAAGCCCCGCAGGGCGAACTTTTGACGTACGCCACCGCCCTCCGTTCCATGACGCAGGGCAGAGGGAAATTTACCGAGACGTTCGCACGCTACGAACAGGCGCCCGACGCCGTCCTCCAATCGCTCGTCAAACAATAACGCCTACCCGCAGCATTTTGTTCCTTCAAAACAAGCCGCCCCGAGGTTCTCCTCGGGGCGGCTTGTTGTGCGTTCATGTATCCATTCATTCCTCGGCGGGCGGCTGTTCGCGCTCCGCTTCTTGCGTGCGCGCCGCTTGCTTTTTGGAAAACAGGCGCACGATCTTTTGCGTGACGCGGTCGTTGAAGACCACGAATTTATCCCAGAAAAATTCCGTGACGAAGTTGACGACCATCATCATAAAGGTGACGAGCAGCCCCATCGACGCGGGCAGGCGCGCCGCAATGGCGTCGCCGCCGAACACGGACAGCGGAATGAACGCGCAGTAGTAGAGCGCGACGAGCGTCATCGCCACGGGCACGTTGTTGGCTGCACGGAAGGTAAATTTGCGGTTGAAGGTAAAATTCCACAAGACCGACAGCAGCACGCTGATCAGATAGGCGGGCCACCACGGGAGCCAGCCCGTCCAATCGCACAAGATCCCGTCGGCGACCAGCTGTATGACCCCCGCCGAGATCGAAAAGCCCGTGAATTTTAAGACCTGCAAAAACTGCGCCTTTTTTGTCTGCGGCGCGGCGCTTGCCTCTGCCTGCGGCGGCTGTTCCGCGGCGGGCGGCGCTCCCTGCCCCCCTTCCTGCGGGCGCTCCGTCTCCAAACGATCGTCCATCTTTCCTATCTCTCCTTCCTGTCGTCGCCCTATTATACTATACAAGCGCCGTTTGCGCAAACGATTTTGCCGCCGCCGCTTGACTTTTTTCCTGCGGTCTGCTATACTTGTAAACACGGTTTATCGAGAAGCGAGTATGGCGAAACAGGCAGACGCAAGGGACTTAAAATCCCTCGGTGGCGACACCGTATCGGTTCAAATCCGATTACTCGCACCACGCAAAAAGGGCGCAAAAGCGCCCTTTTTGCGTGGTGCGGGATAAGAGGATTTGAAAATTCTTTCAAATCCGCGCGCAGACGGCGGCGGAGCACGGAGCACGCGCATAACAACCTGCCCTTCCCGCCGTCAAAGCTCCCGCGCGGAGCGGCGGGATCACTCGCACGCAAAAACGACCCCCTGCGGGTCGTCTTTTTGCGTGGTGCGGGATAAGAGGATCTGAAAATTCTTTCTGATCCGCGCGCAGGCGGCGGCGGAGCACGGAGCACGCGCATAGCAGCCTGCCCTTCCCGCCGACAAAGCCCCCGCGCGAAACACGCCGCTATTCCTGCGGGCGGGCGCGCGAATAGCGGTGACGGAAACTGTACAGGGCAAAATCCGCCGCCTCTTTGCAGAGCTCCACAAGGCGCACATCGTCGCCGAAGGTATACGAAAGCCACGTTTTTGCGCCGCCGCAGGCGATCTCGATGCAAACGGGAAAATCCGCCACGGGCATGGCGCGCGCCGCCTTGGAATATTTGAGCCGCATCACCCGCTGCATTTTCCGCTCGAACGAAGCGACGGCTCTGTCGTCGCAGCGCACCGCCACGATCGCGGGCAGCCCGTCGCGCGGCGTGCCTGCCGACAGGAACGCGAACGCGTCCCCGCGCAGGATATAGGCGGCGATGCGCTCTTCCAGCCAACGGATGCGGTAATATACGCCCTCGGATACGCTGCGGAGCGCACCCGCGGCGCCTTCTAAGGGATACGTCACTTGCATAGCCGCATTATAGCACGTCCCCCGCCGCTTTGCAAGGGGCTGCATTCTTTTTTGCAAACAAAACTCCCGCCAAAGCGGGAGTTTTGTTTGTTTTATTTGTGATGACGGACAAGGTCGAACGCTTTGGCGATCTCCATCACGATGATGGGCACCGCGGCGAGCGCAAGTCCGATCACGTACACCTGCCAAGGCAGATACGCCGCGCCGAAGCCGAACACTTTCATCACGCCCGGCGTGAAGAGCACGAAAGCGATGAGCCCGATGGCGAGCAGCGTGACCCAGTTCAAGATCTTGTTGGAGAAAGGTCCGATCTTGAAGAGCGAATGCCCCGAGCGCATGTTGTACGCGTGGAGCGTCTGCGAGAGCGCAAGAACGAGGAAGGTCGCAGCCGAGCAGCCCTCTTCGCTCAGCCCGTAGCCGTAACGGGCGATACAGTAGCTCGCCAGCGCGAGCGCCGCGAACATGCACCCCTGCAAGACGATCTGCAAGCCGTATCCGTGCGCGAAGATGCTCTCGTTTTTGGAGCGCGGCTTTTGCCGCATGACGTCGGGCTCGAGCTTTTCCATGCCGAGCGCCACGGCGGGCAGCGAATCGCCGATGAGATTGATCCACAGCAGCTGGATGGAGATAAAGGGCGAGATCTGCCAGATACACATGGCGAGGAAGACGACGATGACCTCCGAAATGTTCGTCCCGAGCAGGAAGCCGACCACCTTTTTGATGTTGGAGTAGATGCCGCGCCCTTCTTTGACGGCGTCGACGATGGTCGCAAAGTTATCGTCGGTGAGCGTCATGTCGGCGGCGCCCTTGGCGACGTCGGTGCCCGTGATGCCCATCGCGCAGCCGATATCGGCTGCCTTTAAGGCGGGCGCGTCGTTGACGCCGTCGCCCGTCATGGAGACGACCTGCCCCTTCTTTTGCCATGCCTTGACGATCCTGATCTTGTTCTCGGGCGAGACGCGGGCGTAGACGGCGATATTGCCGACTTCCGCATCCAGCTCCTCGTCGCTCATCCTGTCGAGCTCGGCGCCCGTGATCGCCCTGTCGTTCTCGGTGAGGATGCCGAGTTCCTTGGCGATGGCGGAGGCGGTGACGACGTGGTCGCCCGTGATCATGACGGGCTTGATGCCCGCTTCGCGGCAGACGGCGACCGCCGCTTTCGCCTCGGGACGGGGCGGATCGATCATGCCGACGAGCCCTAAAAAGGTGAGCCCGTTTTCCAGCGCTTCGGGCGTGGGCTCGGCGGGGACTTCGTCGATGTATTTATAGCCGACGGCGAGCACGCGGAGGGCGTCCGCGCTCATCGCGTCGTTGGCGGCGCGGGCGGCTTCGACGTCGCCCGCCACGCAGCGGGAAGCCATCACGTCGAACGCGCCCTTGACGATGGCAACGTATTTTCCGTCGATCTTGTTGACGGTGGTCATCAGCTTTCTGTCCGAATCGAAGGGAAGCTCCGCAAGACGTGGATATTCCGCGTTGAGCACTTCCTTGGGATCGCCCGCCTTGTATGCGGCGAGGACGATCGCCGTTTCGGTGGGATCGCCGATATGCGTCTCTTTGCCGTCCTCCACCGTAACGGAGCCGTCGCAGCACAGCGTGCCCCATGCGAGCAGGCGGCGCACCGCGGGCGAAGCGGACGCGGCGTCCAGCGTTTCGACGCTGCCGCCGTCGAGATAGGTTTTTACGAGGGTCATGCGGTTTTGGGTGAGGGTGCCCGTTTTATCCGAACAGATGACGGACGCCGACCCGAGCGTTTCCACGGCGGGGAGCCGTTTGATGATGGCGTTCTTTTTGACCATCCGCGTGACGCCGATGGAGAGCACGATGGTGACGACGGCGGGAAGCCCTTCGGGGATCGCCGAGACGGCGAGCGAGACGGCGGTCATGAACAGATCCAGCCATTCGAGCCCCACGCACGCGCCCACGATGAAGATGATGACGCACGCCGCGAGCGCCACGAAGCCGAGATATTTGCCCATGCGCGCGAGCTTTTCCTGCAAGGGGGTGCGCGTCTCCTTTTCGCCTGCGAGGAGGTTCGCGATCTTGCCCATCTCCGTCTTCATGCCCGTTCCCGTGACGACGGCGGTACCCGTGCCGTACGTCACCGAGCAGCCCGTGAACACCATGTTGGAGCGGTCGCCGATGGGCGCATCGTCCTTGACGGTCTCACGCGCGTCCTTTTCGGACGGGACGCTCTCGCCCGTGAGGGCGGATTCTTCCGACTTTAAGTTGGTGCTCTCCAACAGGCGGGCGTCGGCGGGCACAAAGTCGCCCGCTTCCAAAAAGATGATATCGCCCGGCACGAGCGCGCTCGCGGCGACGATCTGCTCCTTGCCGTCGCGCAAAACGCGGGCATGCGGCGCAGACATGTTTTTGAGCGCTTCGAGCGCCTTTTCCGCCTTGCTCTCCTGTACGAGCCCCATGATGGCGTTGAGGACGACGATGAACACGATGAGCGCGGGCTCCACGAATTCGAGCGCCTCCCCCTCCCCCGAGGACACCTGCACGCAGGTGATGACGAACGAGATGACCGCCGCGATGAGCAGGATGATGATCATCACGTCGGCAAACTGCTCAAAGAACCGCCTTGCAAGGCTCTTCTTTTTGCGCTCGTCGAGCTTGTTGGGACCGTACTCGGCTTGCAGCGCCTGTACGCGCTCGTCCGAAAGCCCCTTCTTTACGTCCGTGCCGAGCGCTTTTACGACTTCTTCGGCAGGTGTGCTGTGGTAAACCAAAATGACCTCCTCGATCTTCTTGTATATTGCGTCCGCAAACTGCGGGCAACGCCTTGGGTGCGCCGCCGCCCGATCAGGGCGGTTTTTCGGCGAGAAAGTAAAAAAACGGTCAGCGAGCGAAACCCCGCAAACCGTTTCATCTTGGAGGCGCCACCCGGATTTGAACCGGGGAGTCAGGGTTTTGCAGACCCTTGCCTTACCTCTTGGCTATGGCGCCAAACCCGCCCCGAAACGATCGCTTTGGGGCAAAATAAAAACAGCGCGGAAATCTACGTTTGGAGCGGGAAACGAGACTCGAACCCGCGACATTCACCTTGGCAAGGTGACGCTCTACCACTGAGCTATTCCCGCATAATTATGATTCCGCGCTGTGCTGGTGGAAACAACAGGGCTCGAACCTGTGACCCTCTGCTTGTAAGGCAGATGCTCTCCCAGCTGAGCTATGCTTCCGTATCAGCTTGAATACTATACCATACCTGCCCGCGAATTGCAAGCGATTTTCTCTCCTTTTTCAAACTTTTTTCAAAAAAATTTTCGTGCTTCTGCCGCCCGATAAATAACCGCCCCTTTGCAGGGTACGCCCTCCTCTTCGTGACGATGCATACAAGATAAGGGAAGCCGTATACGGCTTCCCTTATCTTAATAAACATGATTGGAGGAGTTTGAACTTTCACTTTTTTTGTTTCTTTGCCTGTTTTTCCGCCAACTTCTGCTGGTACTTTGCTTCCTCTGTCTCGAAATCCAGTCCTTTCTTTTCGCAGCGGGCTTTGAGTTCTGCCTTGCGTGCCTCTTCGGCGAGACGGTCCGCCTCCTCTTCCTCCAGGCGCAGCCGCTCTTCGGGCGGGATCCACGCGATGCCCGCTGCTTCCGCCTCTGCCTTCTGCCGCGCGAGCACGGTCTCGCGGTCGGATTTCAGATACTTTTCTACCGTATAGAACAGAAGAACGATGGCGCCCAACCCGTAGCAGACTGTCTCGACCCAGATGTATATTCTATCACGAAAAAACCACAAATCAAGAGGCTGGGAACAAACGGCTGTCTGTGGGAAGAAACAGCAAAAAATATATCTTTTCACGCCGCATACGGCAGAAT
>CALVPW010000028.1 GCA_944354085.1 uncultured Clostridia bacterium
GCGCGCGATAAGAACGGAAGGCTTTTGGTCGGCGCGGCGGTCGGGACTTCCGCCAATACGATGGAGCGCGTTGCGGCGCTCGTCGAGGCGAAGGCGGACGTGATCGCCATCGACACGGCGCACGGACATTCCAAGATGGTCTTAAAGCGCATTGCCGAGATCAAGGCGAAATTCCCCAACATCCCGCTCATCGCAGGCAATATCGCCACGGCGTCGGGCACGGAAGCGCTTATCGACGCGGGCGCGGACGTCGTGAAAGTGGGCATCGGCCCCGGTTCCATCTGCACGACGCGCGTCGTCGCGGGTATCGGCGTGCCGCAGCTCACCGCGGTCATGGATTGCGCGGAGGCGGCGGACAAGCGCGGCAAGCGCGTGATCGCAGACGGCGGCATCAAATATTCGGGCGATATCGTCAAAGCCCTTGCGGCGGGCGGCAGCGCCGTGATGATCGGTTCCATGCTCGCGGGCACCACCGAGAGCCCCGGCGAGATCGAGCTGTATCAGGGCAGGAGCTTTAAGGTATACCGCGGCATGGGTTCGCTCTCCGCGATGGCTGCGGGCTCCAAGGACAGATACTTCCAGGAGAACTCCTCCAAATTCGTCCCCGAAGGCGTGGAAGGGCGCGTCCCTTACCGCGGCTCCGTTTCGGACATCGTCTATCAGATGGTGGGCGGCATCCGTTCGGGCATGGGCTATTGCGGCAAAAAGACCATCGAGGATCTCCGCAAGAACTCCGAGTTCGTGCGTATCACCAACGCAGGGCTTTTGGAGAGCCACCCGCACGATATTTCCATCAGCAAGGAAGCGCCCAACTATTCGATGAACTCCATGCGCTGACAAAAGAAAGCGAAAACGCCCGTGAGGGCGTTTTCGCGCTACAATCCCTTTTTTTGGAGAATACGGATGCAACATCAGAGAGTGCTCGTCCTCGATTTCGGCGGGCAGTATAACCAACTCATCGCCCGCCGCGTGCGCGATCTCAAAGTGTATTGCGACTTAAAACCCTGCGACATGACGGTGGAGGAGATCAAAGCGTACGATCCCATTGGCATCATCTTCACGGGCGGGCCCAACAGTGTGTACGATCCCGCATCCCCGCATGTGGACGCGGCGATCTTTTCGCTCGGCGTGCCCGTCCTCGGCATCTGCTACGGCTGCCAGCTCATCGCCCATACGCTGGGCGGGAAGGTGGAACACGCCGAACAGAGTGAATACGGCAAGCGGACGTTTTCCTTCGTGCAGGACAGCCCGCTCTCGCGGGATATCCCAAAGACGAGCGTGTGCTGGATGAGCCATACCGACCACGTGACGCAGGTGCCGCAGGGCTTTGCCGTGCTCGCTTCCACGCAAAGCTGCCCCGTCACCGTCTACGGCGACGTGCAAAGGCGCATCTACGGCGTGCAGTTCCATCCCGAAGTCGTGCATTCCGAATACGGCAACGCGCTTTTGAAAAACTTTTTGTACGGCGTCTGCGGCGCGAAGGGCGACTGGACGATGGCGAATTTCGTCGCCGACGAGGTCGCCGCGCTCAAAACAAAACTTGCGGGCAAAAAGGTGCTGTGCGCCATGTCGGGCGGGGTGGATTCCGCCGTGGCTGCCACGCTCGTGCACCGCGCCGTGGGGGACGGGCTCATCTGCGTGTTCGTCGATCACGGGCTTTTGCGCAAGGGAGAATCGGAGGAGGTCATGGCAGTCTTTCGGGACCGCCTCGGGATGAACCTCATCCGCGCAGACGCGGCGGATCGCTTTTTGCAAAAACTTGCGGGCGTCTCCGAGCCCGAACAAAAACGCAAGATCATCGGCGCGGAATTCATCAAGGTCTTCGAGGCGGAAGCCAAAAAGATCGGCGCCGTCGATTTTTTGGTGCAGGGCACCATCTATCCCGACGTCATCGAGAGCGGGAAGGACAAGAGCGCCGTCATCAAATCGCATCATAATGTGGGCGGGCTTCCCTCCGTCGTCGACTTCAAGGAGATCGTCGAGCCTTTGCGCGATCTTTTCAAGGACGAGGTGCGCCGCGTGGGAACGGAATTGGGGCTCCCCGATCCCGTCGTGCAGCGCCAGCCCTTCCCGGGGCCCGGGCTCGCCATCCGCATCATGGGCGAGGTCACGCGCGAAAAGCTCGAGACATTGCGCGACGCCGATCTCATCTTCCGCGAGGAGATCGCCAAGGCGGGGCTGAGCGGGAGCGTCTGGCAGTACTTCGCCGTCATCACCAATTCCAAGACGGTGGGGGTGCAGGGGGATTTCCGCACCTATGAGAACGTGATCGCCCTCCGCGCCGTCACCAGCGTGGACGCGATGACCGCAGACTGGGCGCGCATCCCGTACGACGTGTTGGAGACCGTCTCCAACCGCATCACCAACGAAGTGCCGCACGCCAACCGCATCGTGTACGATATCACGAGCAAACCCCCCGCAACGATCGAGTGGGAGTAAACGCCGCAGCGTTTGAAGCGTTTTTAAGTCATATCATCGAAAAACATTATAAGGAGTCATAGGCATGAGCAACAAAAGACCTGAGAACATGGAACGCATCACGACGCCCGCTTTGGCGGACGCGTTCATCCAAGCGCAGATCGCAGCCGTCAAGGCGCAGGTAGGGGACAAAAAGGTGCTCCTTGCGCTCTCGGGCGGGGTGGATTCCTCCGTCGTGGCGGCGCTCCTCATCAAGGCAATCGGCAAGAACCTCGTCTGCGTGCACGTCAATCACGGGCTGCTGCGCAAAGGGGAGCCCGAACAGGTCGTTTCGGTGTTCCGCGACCAGATGGACGCCAACCTCGTATACGTGGACGCCGTCGATCGTTTCCTCGATAAGCTCGCAGGCGTCGCCGAGCCCGAACAAAAGCGCAAGATCATCGGCGCGGAGTTCATCCGTGTCTTCGAGGAAGAGGCAAGAAAGCAGCACGGGATCGAGTTTTTGGCGCAGGGCACCATTTATCCCGATATTTTGGAGAGCGGCCCCGTCAAGGCGCATCACAACGTGGGCGGGCTGCCCGAAGATCTCAAATTCGAGCTCGTCGAACCGTTGAAGTTCCTCTTCAAGGACGAGGTGCGCGTTGTCGGCAAGGCGTTGGGGCTTCCCGATAACATGGTGTACCGCCAGCCCTTCCCAGGCCCCGGGCTGGGCGTCAGGTGCCTCGGCGCCATCACGCGCGATCGTTTGGAGGCGGTGCGCGAATCGGACGCCATCCTGCGCGAAGAGTTCGCCAAAAACGGGCTGGAAGGGAAGGTCTGGCAGTACTTCACCGTCGTGCCCGATCTCAGATCGGTCGGCGTGAAGGACGGCAAGCGCTCCTTCGAATATCCCGTCATCATCCGCGCGGTGAACACCAAGGACGCGATGACGGCGACCGTCGAAGACGTACCGTTTGCGCTTTTGCAGCACATCACCGCGCGCATCACGCACGAAGTCGCGGGCGTCAACCGTGTGCTCTACGACCTCACGCCCAAGCCCACGGGCACGATCGAGTGGGAGTAAAACCCGCGTAACGATACGCCGAATACGATAAAAAGCCCTTTGCAGCGCATAGCGGCGCGCCGCAAAGGGCTTTTTGTATGCATCGCGTCTATAAAGGCATCCTTGTGCGTTCGCAGAGGCGGCGCAAAATGTCTTTCATCCGCCGCCGAGCCGCTTCGCCGTCCCGCGCCTGCACGGCGCGGCAGAGGCTGTGTTCATCCCATACGATATCCATCTTCCAGAACGCGCTGACGAGGGCGTACAGATAGGGGAACGCCTCCCGCTGCTCTGCGGTAAAGGGTCTTTCCCGATGATAGCCCTGCAAAAAGGCGGAAAGGACGATCTCGGGCTTTCCCATGAGCGCGGGGGGATAGTCCATGAGCCGCGCCTCAAAGATCGCCTGCATGACGGCGTCGCAGTAAAGGACGTTGTCTCCGCAGCGGTTAAAATCGAACACGCCGATCGTGCCGTCGGCGGTGCGGTAGAGGTTGCAGTCGCTCAGATCGCCCTGTACGGCGTACCGCGGCGCGTTTTCGAAGATGCGCACTTTTTGGAGCACGTGCGCGTGTTCTATTACGATGTCGCGGTAGAGCGCCCCGTCCACCGCCGTTAAAAAGTCCTCGCACGCGGCGAAGTCTTCAAAACTGAAAAGGTCGTTTTCCCTGAACGGATCGAACAGTACGTCGTTTTTGACGTGAAGATCGGCGCGTTCGGCAATATTGTGCATCCGCGCGAGCAGGCTGCCCGTCTTTTGCGCCGTGTCCAAGTCGACGGTGTGCGGCTCTCCGTCGGCAAAGCGTTCCACCGTGACGATCACGTCGTATCCGTGCAGGATATATCGTTTGGCATATCGTCCGTCGGCGGCGAAGAGCGCGGGCGTTTCGATCGCCTGTTCCCGCAGTGTGGCGGCGAAAGCGCTTTGCGCCTCTACGAGTTCCTGCGTGACGCCGTCTTCGTTCCGCATGCGTACGACGACCGCCGTCCCGTCGTCCAGATCTGCCTTGACGATGAGGCGCACGCGTTTGGATGCG
>CALVPW010000029.1 GCA_944354085.1 uncultured Clostridia bacterium
TCTCTTCCGATCAGATCAAGATGGGGGACAAGGTGAACTTCACCGTGCCCACGGGGAATTTCGGCAACATCCTCGCCGCGTATTACGCAAAGCGCATGGGGCTGCCCGTCGGCACCCTCCTTTGCGCTTCCAACAAGAACAATGTTCTGACGGATTTTTGGAACAGAGGCTCGTACGACAGCAAGCGTCCCTTCTACAAGACGATGTCTCCCTCGATGGATATCCTCGTCTCTTCCAACCTCGAGCGGCTCATCTTCGAGCTCTCGGGCAGGGATGCGGCGCTCACCAAAGAACGCATGGAGCAGCTCGCGCAGACGGGGAGATACTCCATCCGCGCCGAGGAGCTCAAAGCGTACAGGGCGGAATTTTATGCGGGCTGCACCAACGAGCCCGATACCGTCGACTGCATGTACGAATTTTTCGAGGAATACGGCTATCCGATGGATACGCACACGGGCGTCGCCATGAGCGTGGCGCAGCGGTACGAGGAGATGCTCGAAAAGGACCCCAAGGCGGAAAAACATCCGATGGTCGTCGTTTCCACCGCCAGCCCCTACAAATTCCCGCAGGACGTTTTGTACGCGCTCACGGGCAACGACGTCAAGGACAGCTTCAAGGGCATCAAGCGCATCAACCTTCTCACCGCCATGAAGGTGCCAGAATCGCTCAAAGCCATCCGCTATAAGCCCATCCGTTTCAAGCAGGTCACCTCGCCCGAAAAGATGTTCGACGAAGTGCTCAAATTCGTATAACTTGACAAAGGACAGCCCTCCCGCGCGGGAGGGCTTTTTCTCTGCCGCGGTGGCGTTTTTTGGCGAATGTGAAAAATTTCTCACCGCATATCGTGTCAAATTTTCACAAAGCAGCCGCCCTACCCATTGCAATTTGAGCGCGGGTGTGGTATAATTTATCCGAGACGAAGCCTTTGTAAGGCAAAAATCACCCTTTTTGGGAGCAATATGGAAGAAACAACGCAAAAAGTCTTATATTCCGCCGTGCAGCCGAGCGGAAACCTCACCATCGGCAACTACCTCGGCGCCATCCGCAATTGGGTGAAGCTGCAGCACGAGTTCACCTGTTTTTATGCGATCGCCGATCTGCACGCCATCACGGTCAAACAAGAGCCCGCGCTCCTGCGCCGCCGCACCCTCGAACTCGCCGCGCTGTACGTTGCGTGCGGCGTCGATCCCGCGGCATGCACGCTCTACGTGCAGTCCAACGTCGCGGCGCACGCCGAGCTCACTTGGGTGCTCAACACGCTCACGTACGTGGGGGAGATGGAGCGCATGACGCAGTTCAAGGACAAGGCTGCCCGCCATGCCGAGAACGTGAACATGGGGCTCATGGATTATCCTGTGCTCATGGCGGCGGACATCCTTTTGTATCAGACGCAGGTCGTGCCCGTCGGGATCGACCAAAGGCAGCATCTGGAGATCGCGCGCGACATCGCCATCCGTTTCAACAACCGCTACGGCGAGACCTTCCGCGTCCCCGAGGCGTATATCCTCAAAGAGGGCGCCAAGATCACGTCGCTGCAAGATCCCGTGCGCAAAATGAGCAAGTCGGACGAAAATCCCAACGCCTCCGTCTTCCTTTCCGACGACAGGGATACGATCATGCGCAAGTTCAGGCGCGCCGTCACGGACAGCGACGACCGCATCGTCGCCGCCGAGGAAAAGCCCGGCGTGACGAACCTTCTCAACATCTACGCGGCGTTCAAAGGCTGCACCGTTCCCGAGGCGGAAAAGGCGTTCCAAGGCTTCGGCTACGGCGATTTCAAGTTCGCCGTGGGGGAGACGGTCGCCGACGCGCTCGCGCCCATCCAGGCGGAGCAGCAGCGCCTGCTCGCCGATAAAGGATATCTTGCAGGCATTTTGAAGGAGGGGGCTGCCCGCGCGGCGTACGCCGCACGCAAAACGCTCTCCAAGGTGTACCGCAAAGTCGGGTTTTACCGAGGGGAGTGAGCGGTGTTCGGATACGTTCGGTACGATCTGCCCAATCTGTATATCAAAGATTTCATGCTCTATAAGGCGCTCTACTGCGGGCTCTGCAAGGGCATCGGCGCCTCCTGCGGACAGCGCGCGCGGCTGGGGCTCACGTACGACGTCACCTTTCTTTCGGCGCTGCTGCATAACATGACGGGGACGGATGTGAAGATCGTGCCGCAGAATTGCTTCGAGCACGCCATCCGCAAACGTCCCATCGCCGCGGTGGACGATCTCACCAAAGAGCTGGGCGCGCTGAACACGGCGCTCGCCTATCAGAAGGCGGCGGACGACGTCGCCGACCGCACGGGCGGCAGGGTGCAGCGGGCGTGGTTCAAAAAGGGGTACCGCCGCGCCAAAAAGCAGTATCCCGCCCTCGTCGCCCTCGTCGAGGGATACGTCGCGGAGCAGGCGGCGGCGGAACGCGCGAAAGAGGCGTCTTTGGACCGCGCGGCGGAGCCGACCGCGCAGCTTTTGAAAAAGCTCTCCGTCCATTTTCTCAAAGAAAAGTCGTCTGCGGCGAGCGAGGAACTCTTTTACGCCGTCGGCAAGTGGGTGTACCTCATCGACGCGCTCGACGATTACGAAAAGGACGTCAAAAAAAAGCGATACAACGCGTTTTCGGCGGCGTACGGCGCAAAGCCGCGCGCGGCGCTCATGCAGGAAAACGGCGAAGAGATCGCGTTTTTGTTCGATACTTTGTTCTATGCGATGCGCGAAGGGCTCGCGGGCATCGCGTTCCCCTTCAACCGCGACCTCACCGACAACGTCATTTTGCGGGGCATCCCGCTGGAAACGGCGCGCGTCATCAAAGGGGAGCCGCGCAAAGAGGTGCCCGTCACCATCAAACAGTAAAAAGGATAGCGTATGAATACCGAAAATTATAAACTTTTACAAGTCAGCGAAACGGCGACCGACGAGGAGATCAAGGCGAGCTACGAGCGCCTCAAAGCCAAGTACAACGAGGAAAAATGGCAGGACGGCGAGGCGGGCAACAACGCCGCGCGCATGCTCGGCAGGCTGGACGCCGCCTATGCGGAGATCATGGACGAGCGCCGCGAGAGCGCCAAAAACACGAGCGGCGTCTCTTCGTTCGACGCCGTCTCCGACGCCATCCGCCGCGGCGATCTTGCGGAGGCGCAGCGCCTTTTGGACGACTTCAACGAGCGCAGCGCCGAGTGGCACTATCTGCAATCCATCGTCTTTTATAAAAAGAACTGGATGAACGAGAGCAAAAAGCAGCTCGAGATCGCCATCCAGATGGACGGCGCCAACGCCAAGTATCGCGACGCGTACGAAAAACTCAAAGCGCGCACGGACTACCACCGTCAGACGGGCGGCGCGCCCAACACGCAGCCCGATCCGCGCATGGCGCAGGGCGGCGAGCAGATGGGGGGCAATTGGTGCGCCAACTGCGCTTCGATGTGCTACACCTTCCTGTGTGTGAACTGTCTGTTCAATCTGTGCTG
>CALVPW010000030.1 GCA_944354085.1 uncultured Clostridia bacterium
ACACGCTCGCGACGATCGATACCAACGTGCCGCTCGCGCTCACGCTCGAGGACTGCGCTTTCCGCATCCCGTTCCCGCAGGCGGCGAAAAAAGCGTTCGCCGATCTGGAATTCCGCTCTCTGTTAGACAGCGATCTCTTCGAAAAAAGTGCGCCTTCCGCCCTTGCAGCGCGCAAATGCACGGCAGAAGATCTGCCCGATATCATCACGCAGGTGCAAGATATCGAACAATTTGCGCTCTGTTTCGAAGGGGATGGCGTGCATCTTGGATTTGACGAAAAGGAATATATTTTCCCGCTGAGAGATAATTTTTTGCAGCCCGGCTTTTTCCCCGAAGAGCTCAAAAAACTCTACGAAGCGCTGTTCGCGCGCGGCAAATGCGCTATTCTTGCCGACTATAAAGCTGTCGCCCATCAGATGGACGCGGTCGGCGTCACGATAAGCTGCCGCGTGGAGGACGTCGTGCTGCTGCGCTATCTCATCGATTCCAACCAGCGCACTTCCGACGCGCGGTCGTTTGCGCAGGATCAAGCGATGCCCGAAGAACTTTGCGCCTGCGCGCTGCTGCGCGCCTATCGGGAAGCTGCCGAAAAGACGCGCGGCACGCCCGAAGAGGCGCTTTACCGCGATCTCGAACTTCCGCTCTCCTCCGTCTTGCTCGACATGGAGCGCACGGGCGTGCGGGTGGATATGAGCAAATTCGCCGTTTTCTCGGATACCTTTAAGGGGGCGATGGCAGACCTTTCCGCGCGCATTTTCGAATTGGCGGGCGTACCTTCTTTTAATCTCAATTCGCCGTTCCAGCTCTCGGATATCCTCTTCGAGAAGCTGGGTTACAGCGCCAAGGGCATCAAACGCAATCAGCGCGGCGGATATTCGACGAGCGCCGAGGTGCTCGAAAAACTTGCCGAAGAGCACGAGATCGCCCGTCTCATCCTGCAATACCGCGAGGTGCAGAAACTGCAATCGACGTATGTCGACGGGATCCGTCCGCTTGTGCGCGACGGCATCGTGCATACGACGTACAATCAGACGATGACGACGACGGGGCGGCTTTCGAGCGCGAATCCCAATTTGCAGAACATCCCCGTCCGCACGGAGATGGGAAGAGAGCTGAGAAAACTTTTTATCGCACGAGAGGGGAACGTCCTTGTCGACGCCGACTATTCACAGATCGAACTTCGCCTTCTTGCGCATTTTTCTGGCTGTAAGGCGCTGCGGGAAGCGTATCAGGCGGGGGCGGACATCCACGCGGCAACGGCGGCGCGCCTTTTCCACACGCCGCTTGCCGAGGTCACGTCCGCACAGCGCCGCCGCGCCAAGACCATCAATTTCGGCATCATTTACGGTATGAGCGCCTTCGGGATGGCAAAAGATCTCAACTGTCCGCCCGGCGAGGCGCAGCAATATATCGACGCGTATTTCGCCGCGCATCCAGAGGTCAAGGCGTATATGGAAGAGAATGTGCGCAAAGCGAAAGAGGACGGATTCGTGACGACCATCCTCGGGCGGAAACGCTTTATCGCGGAACTTCGTTCGGGCAACTACAACCAGCGCGCGTTCGGAGAGCGGGCGGCGATGAACATGCCGCTGCAAGGGAGCGCGGCGGATATCATCAAACTCGCCATGCTGCGCGTCGCAGACCGCCTGCGTGCGGACGGGTCACGTGCCCGTCTCGTTTTGCAGGTGCACGACGAACTCGTGCTCGACACGCCTGAAGCGGAAGCCGAATACGCAAAACAAATGCTGAAAGAGGAGATGGAGGCTGCGATCCCGCTCACGGTCCCGCTGATCGCGGACGTCTCCGTCGGGAAGAGTTGGTATGACGCAAAATAAAAAGATCGCCGTAACGGGCGGCATCGGGAGCGGCAAGAGCATGGTGTGCGCGCTGCTCAAAAAACGCGGGTATCCCGTATTTTCCTGCGACGAGATCAATCGCGCCATGCTGCAGGACGCGGGATACCGCGCAGAACTCGCCGCAGCCTTTCCCGCCTGCGTGCAGGACGGCGCGTTCCAAAAAGAGCTGCTTGCCGCCGACGTCTTCTCTAACGAAGCCGCGCGCAAAAAACTGGACGCACTCTCTCACCCCCGCATCATGCGCACGCTGCTCGCTCGGATGAATGAGGCGGAAGGGACTTGCTTTGCCGAAGTCCCGCTGCTCTTCGAAGGCGGGTACGAAAACTTGTTCGACGGCGTGATCGCCGTGCGGCGGGAAAAGGAAGCGCGCATCCGCGCCGTCCGCGCGCGGGACGGGCTTTCCGAAGAGGAGATCGCGGGACGGATGCGGCGGCAGTTCCCGCCCGAAAAGCTCGAAGAAAAGGGATGCTTCATCCTCGAAAACGACGGGGACGCGCGTACCCTCGACGAAAAACTCACCCGTTTGCTGCAGACGATGGGCATTTGACCGTAAGGAGGGAAAGAACGGCGTTCGCGGCGCATACTGATGAGGTATGAAAGGCATCAGGATCGTCTGCGTCTGCGCCGCGCTCTTTTTGGCTGCCGCGGCAGCGGGGCTGTTTTTGCGTTCGGCATATCCGCGCCCGCACCGCGAAACGGTGCAGGAGAGCGGGCTCCCGCCCGCGCTCGTTTACGCCGTCATCAAAGCGGAGAGCAATTTCCGCACGGACGCCGTCA
>CALVPW010000031.1 GCA_944354085.1 uncultured Clostridia bacterium
GAGATAGTTCGCAAGGATCGCCATGCCCCACGCGCCGCCTTCGCCCGCCGTCTTCATGACGGTGACGGGCGCGTTGATCGCCGCCGCGAGATAGCTCTGCCCCACGCGCTCGGTCTTGAAGAGCCCGCCGTGACCCGTGATGCGGTCAAGTTTGACGCCCTCCTCTTTGAGCATGATGTCGCACCCGACTTTGAGCGCGCCGAACGCGGCATACAGATGCGCGCGCATGAAGTTTGCAAGATTGAACTTGCCCTCCGCCGTTCTCACGAAGAGCGGACGGCCCTTTTCGACTTTGGTGACGTGCTCGTTGGAAACATAGTTGTACGCGAGCAGCCCGCCGCAGTCCTTATCGCCCTTTTCCGATTCGAAATAGAGCATATCGTAGAGCTTCCACTTGGGGATATCCACGCCCGCGAGCGCGGCGAATTCCCCAAAGAGGTTGACCCAGCCGTTGATATCCGACGTGCAGTTGTTGCAGTGCACCATACCGACGAGGTCGCCCACGGGCGTGGTGACGAGGTCGATCTCGGGATAAGGCTTGGTAAGCTCTTTTTCGAGCACGATCATCGCAAAGACGGACGTGCCCGCCGAAACATTGCCCGTGCGCTTGCGGATGCTGTTGGTCGCGACCATGCCCGTGCCTGCGTCGCCTTCGGGCGGGCAGAGCGGGATCCCGGGCTTTAACGTGCCGGTAGGATCGAGGAACTTGGCGCCCGCCTCGGTGAGCGTGCCCGCATCCTCGCCCGCGAGCAAGATCTCGGGCAGGATATCCTCCACCTTGAAGGGAACGCGCCCCTTGACGAGATCGTTGAACTTTTTGAGCATCCCCTTGTCGTACTGCTTGGTCTTGGTATCGACGGGGAACATGCCCGAAGCCTCCCCGATGCCGATGACTTTTTTGCCCGTCAGCATCCAGTGGACGTACCCTTCGAGCGTGGTCTGGAAGACGATGTCCTTGACGTGGCTCTCGCCGTTGATGATCGCCTGATACAAATGCGCGATCGACCAGCGCGCGGGGATATGGTATTGGAAGAGCTCTGTGAGCTTATCCCCCGCTTCCGCCGCCGTGTTGTTCCGCCACGTGCGGAAAGGCACCAAAAGTTTATCGTCCTTGTCAAAGACCATGTATCCGTGCATCATCGCGGAAAAGCCCATCGCACCGATGGTCGTGAGCGTGACGCCGTATTTATCCTTGACGTCCTTCGCCATCTTGGCATAGCAGTCCTGCAAGCCTTCGCGGATGGCGTCGAGAGAATACGTCCAGATCCCGTTGTCGTGACGGTTCTCCCACTCGTGGCTGCCCGATGCAATGGGCGTATTGTTTTCGTCCACAAGGATCGCCTTGATGCGCGTGGACCCGAATTCGATCCCGAGCGCCGTACGCCCGCTTTCGATATACTCTTTTGCGCTTGCCATAATAACCCCCTCAAGTTTCTTCGTACATTCTGTACGGAACTATTATAAAATAAATCGCACGAAAATTCAATAGGGAAAGGAAAAATTCTTGCAGAAATTTTACGAAAATTTCGCCGCAGCGGGCAAAAAACTCCCCGCTTTGGAAAAAGCGGGGAAAAGCGTCACTTTTTGGTGCGGAAGACCTTGCCGCCGAGCAAGGCGATCATCTTGACCGCATCGAGCGAGAAGTCGTCCGCTTCGACCTCGAGCGTCTTGGTGAGCACGCCGCGGGCGAGCACTTTTACGTACGTCGCCTTTTTGTTGAAGAAGGGGATACGCTCCTTCATCTCCTCGATGCCGACGCGTTCGCCGTCCTCGAAATATTCGCTCAGCGTATCGATATTCACGATGGTCTGGCAGCGGCGGTCGCTCTCGCGTTCGGCGGCGACGACGAGCTCCTCCGCCTCCTCGTCCGCCATCAGCTCTTCGGCTGCGGCAACGGAGACGCGGTGCTCTTCCTTGACGGTGAGCGCCGTCACGGGACGGGGCGCGAGCGCCACGGGAGCGGGCGAGGAGACGGGTTCGTCGTCCTCTTCGTACTCCTCTTCGTCGGGCAGCACCACGGCGCCCGCGCCTTGGGCGCGGCGGCGCACTTCGATGACGCGCACGAGCCCCCTGCCGATGAGCGCCTCCGTGCTCTCGAAGGGCAGATCGCCGTAAGCCCGATCTTCCGCCTCGCCCTGTTCTGCTTCGGCGGCGTCCATCGCCGCGGCGATGAGATCTTTCGCATAACGGCAGCGGCGGTCGTTCTTGATGCGGTATAAAAGCGGCGTTTTGGCAAATTTCGCGTGCTCGGACGCATCCTCCACGCGGTACTTCGTCTCGTCGTACAAGGCGGGTTCGAGCGCCAGATACAGGCGCAGCGTCTTGCCGCGGATGGCAAGTTTGGCGACCGTCGTCCTGCCGCGGCGGAATGCTTCGTGCTGCCAGCTGCGGCGCACGGACACTTTTTTGTAGGACAACAGCTCGTTTTTGAGCGCGCTGTAATACGATTTGAGCTGCGCGTCCCCTTGGATGAGCTTGGCTTCGAAGCTCTTGTCGTAACGGATGTTCACGTACCAGCCGTCGCTGTCCGTATACACGACGCGCGTCTTTTCCGCAGCGGGCTCGGCGTTCTCCTGCGCCCGCGAGGGTTCCTCTTTGACGTGCTCTGCGGCTTCCGCTGCCTGTGCAGGGGTCTCTTCAACGGGCTCTGCAGCTTCCGCTGCCTGTGCGGGTGCCTCTTCGACGGGCTCGGCGGCTTCCGCTGCCTGTGCGGGAGTCTCTTCGACGGGCTCGGCGGCTTCCGCTGCCTGCGCGGGCGCCTCTTCAACGGGCTCGGGAGCCTCCGCTGCCTGCGAGGGTTCCTCTTTGACGGGCTCGGCGGGCAAAGGCTGCGGCTCAGAAGGCTGTTTGGAAGCAGTTCCGACAGACGGCGGAGGCGGTGCCGAATTTTTCTT
>CALVPW010000032.1 GCA_944354085.1 uncultured Clostridia bacterium
GCTCGTCAAAGTCGGCGTGCGCCTCCAATCCCGTTGCGAGCAGCTTCCCGATGCCCGACGATGCGCCCGTGACGATCGCGATCTTTTTCATGATGACCTCCAAAAAATTTCCGAATTTTTGTTTGCATTTGTTTGAATGCGCTTGGTTTGCGGTATATTATATATGACCTCTTTAGGGAGGCTCCAAAGGAGAAAAAATTATGAAAAATTATCTTCAGAAGAGAAACGGCGGGGACGTGTTCGACGTGTTCGAAGACTTCTTCAAACCCATGTTCTACGATGAACAGCTCGACAGCATGCGCACCGATATCAAGGAAACGGACGACGACTACAAGCTCTCCATCGAGATGCCCGGTTTCAAAAAGGACGAGATCCGCGTCTCGCTCGAAAACGGCTATCTGACGGTGAGCGCCGAGAAAGCCGAAAAAGAGGAAGAGGGCAAAGACAAGAGCGCCAAGTACCTGCGCCGCGAGTGCCGCGTCTCCTGCCAGAGGAGCTACTATGTGGGCGACGACGTCGAAGTCGACAGCGTCAAAGCCAAGTACGAGAACGGTATGCTCGAGCTCTCCGTGCCCAAGGCTGCGCCCAAACAGATCGCTTCCAAATCGATCGTCATCGAATGAGCCGTGCCGCGCATTGCGGCAGCAAAGCGTTCCGCGCCTCCGCGCGGGGCGCTTTTTTTAGTCGATGAGCGCGCCGTATTCTTCGTAAAGCCGATCGCTCTCCTCGGAAAGCGCGGCAAGCTGCGCGGTGATCTCCTGCGCGCGGCGAAAGTCGCGTCCGCAGGACGAAAGGCTTTCCTGCAGCGCAGCCTGTTCCTCTTCGAGGGCGGAAAGCCGCGCCTCGATCTCGCGGATGCGGCTGCGCTTTTGCGCGTCTTTGGCGCGCTCCTCTTTGGAGCGGTATCCCGCCGCGGCATGCTCTTTTTGCGGCGCTCTCTCGGACACGGGTGCGGGCGATGCGCTCCTGCGCTGCGCGAGGAACGCCGCATAATCGCCGTCGAACGCCGTCATGCTCCCGTATTCGAGGCAGACGATGCGGTTTGCGATCGCCTCCGTGAAGCGGCGGTCGTGCGAGACGAACAGCAGGGTGCCGTCAAAGGCTTTGAGCGCCGTTTCGAGCGCTTCGCGGGCGGGCAGGTCGAGATGGTTTGTGGGCTCGTCCAACACGAGCACGTTGCCGCGTTCCGCCTCCAAAAGCGCCAGCGCCAGCTTGGCTTTGAGCCCGCCCGAAAGCTCTTTGACCTTTTTTTGCACGTCCTCCGCATCCAGCCCCGCGCGGGCGAGGAGGGCGCGCGCGTCGGTGAGGCTCATGCCGCGGTGCGTGCCCCAAAAGGCGTCCAAAACGTTCTCTTCGGGGTCGAGGCGGGAGTTTTCCTGGTCGTAGTAAGCAAAGCGCGTATACCGCCCGCGTACGACGTGCGGATCGGCGGAGAGGAGGAACTTCAAAAGCGTCGTCTTCCCCGTGCCGTTGTCTCCCACGATCGCGCATTTCTGCCCGCGCATCAGCGTGAAGGAGGCGTCCGAAAGCAGCGTTTTTCCGCCCGCCGCAAGGTCGAACGCTTGGGCGCGCAGCACGCATTCGTACGGCTTTTCGTCGTAGGAAAACGCAAAAACGGGCGGGCGCTTGGGCGGCACGGGCTTTTGCATGCGCTGCATGCGCTCGAGCTGTTTGACGCGGCTCTGCGCGCTCGAAGCCGTCGTCGCCCGCACGATGTTCTTATCGACGTACGTCTGCAATTTTGCGATCTCTTCGCACTGCTTTTCGTAGGCGCGCTCTTCGGCTTTGCGCGCCTCCTCTTTTAAGATCTTGTAGTGCGAATAGTTTCCCTTATACGAAGTGAGCTTGCCGTTTTCCAGCTCCAGCGTGCGCGTGGTGAGGCGGTCGAGAAAGTAGCGGTCGTGCGAGACGATGAGGAGCGCGCCCTTGTACGACGAGAGGTAGTCTTCCAGCCAAAAGAGGGTGGAAACGTCGAGATGGTTGGTGGGTTCGTCGAGCACCAGGAGCTCGGGCTCTTCGAGCAGCAGGCGGCAGAGTTTGAGCTTCGTGCGTTCGCCCCCTGACATGGTCGCCACGTTTTGCGTGTAACGGTCGCCGAAGCCCATCCCGCCCAGCACGGTGCGGATGCGGACGTCGGTATGATAGCTGTCGCGCGCGGCGATGCGTTTTAAGAGGCTCTCCTGCCGCGCGGCGAGGGCGGCGAACGCTTCTCCGTCTGCGTGCGCCATCGCAAGCTGCGTTTGGTTGAGATGTTCCAAAAGCAGCTTATCTTCCGCAAAGACTTCCTCCATCGCGCCGTATACGGTGCAGTCGGCGGTGAATCCGCCCGTCTGTTCCAGATAGCCGAGCGTGAGGTCGCGCTTTCTGATCACGGCGCCGCGGTCGGGCGTGAGCTGCCCCGTCAGCAATTTCAAGACGGTCGTCTTGCCTTCGCCGTTCCCGCCGAGGAAGCCGACGCGCTCCTTTTCGTGCAGCGAAAAATTGACGTTTTCCGCCACGGGAACGCCGAGATAGCCGAATGTTACGTTTTCGAAGGTGACGAGCATGGTTTTTCCTCGGTTGCAGATGCTGTGCGTATGGGTAAAAAATTACAAGAGGCGGAGCGCCTGCGGACAAGACTGCATTACGCCCCGCCCGACGAGAGCGGCGCGATCGTCTGCCGCCTCGTCCGCGCGCTGCGCGCCGCGGCGCGTTAAAGATCCCACGCGGGGATATACGCCTTTCCCACGCTCTCTTTGTCCTGCGTATAGAGGGGATCGAACCCCAGCGCGAGGGCGTATCCGACGACGCGTTTGTATTCGCGCGCCGTCAGCGTGCGGCAAAGTTCGGGATAGGGGGAATGCCCCATCGGCGTGTATTGGCGCATCAGCGAGAGGGGGGTGCCCGCGGGCAGGAGCGCTTTGAGACGGTCGAGGATGCGCAGACTGTCCGACGTGCACGAGGGCATCACCAGATGCCGTACCAAAAGCCCGGAGAGCATTTTTCCGTCTTCGCTGAAACGGAGCGGCTTTTTTGCCATGAAGAGGAGGGCTTTTTCGGCATAGGCAAAGTAATCGCCGCGCCCCGTGTACCGTTCGGAGAGGGCGGGGGAATAAAATTTGACGTCGGGCAGCCAAACGTCGATATAGGGCGCGATGCGTTCGAGCGCGTCCGTCTTGCAGTATCCGCCCGAATTGTACACGACGGGGACGGAGGGCTTATACAGCGCGAGCGCCTCGGCGATCGCGTCGGAAACGTGGTCGGGCGTGACGAGGTTGATATTGTCGGCGCCCGCTTCTTCGAGGGCGCGGAAGACGGCGGCGAGTTCCTGCGGGGTCATCTCCCTGCCCCGCTGCGCGCGGGAGAGTTCGTAATTCTGACAGAAGACGCATTTGAGCGAACATCCGCCAAAAAAGACCGTCCCGCTCCCGTTCTTGTGGGAGATAGGCGGTTCCTCGTAGGGATGCAGGTAATATTTGGCGACGGTGATGCCCTTTACGCCGCAAAAGCCCGCGTGTTTTGTCCTGTCTGCCCCGCACTCCACGGGGCAAAGCGTGCATTGCATACAAGGATTATACTATATCCGCGCGCAAAAAGCAATCTGCTTCCCGTCCATTCTCGTTGACTTTTCCGCACGATTTGATTATAATAATCGGGTGATCGGAAGGATATCGAAATGAGAAGATTTTTTACAAGCGAAAGTGTGACGGAAGGACATCCCGATAAAGTCTGCGACTGCATCGCGGACAGCATCTTGGACGAGCTTTTGAAGCTCGATCCGCACGCGCGCTCGGCGATCGAGTGCTGTGCGGCGTATAACACCCTCTTTTTGACGGGCGAGGTCTCCTGCCGCGGCAGCGTCGACTACGAGGCGATCGCCCGCAGGACCATCCGCGAGATCGGGTATACCGAGGGGGATTTTGCCTGCGACGCCTGCAACGTCATCGAGCTCGTACACGGACAGTCTGCCGACATCGCGCTCGGCGTGAACGCCTCCAAGGAGAAGAAGGCGGGCGGCGACGCATACGATCTGTTGGGCGCGGGCGATCAGGGCATGATGTTCGGCTATGCCTGCCGCGAGACGGAGGAGCTCATGCCGCTCCCGATCGTGCTCGCGCACAAGCTCGCAAAGCG
>CALVPW010000033.1 GCA_944354085.1 uncultured Clostridia bacterium
GCGGACGCCTTCCGCCTCTATCTGATGTTCGGGTTCTCCTATACGGAGGGCGGGCCGTGGAACGACGACGGCATCAAGGCGATCGCAAAATTCATGGACCGCGTCGAAAAGCTCGTGACAAAAGTCCACGCTTACAAGGCGGGCAAAAACGAGACGTACGGTGCAGAGGAAAAGGCGCTCGAATACGCCAAGAACTACGCCGTCGACCGCGTGAGCAAGGACACCGAGGCGTTCTCCTTCAATACGGCGATCGCCCGCATCATGGAATATGTGAACGCGCTCTCCAAATACGACGCGCTCGCCGAAAAGAACGTGACCCTCCTCAAAGCGTGCACGCACGATCTGGTGCTCATGCTCGCCCCCTTCGCCCCGCATTTCTGCGAAGAGCTCTTCGAAGAGATCGGCGGCAAGGGCTTCGTCTTTGAACAGCGCTATCCCGTTGCCGATCCCGCCAAACTCGTGCGCGACGAAACGGAATACGCCGTGCAGGTGAACAGCAAGATCGTCTGCAAGGCGATGATCGCGAACGGGCTGAAAAACGAGGAGATCGAAGCCTTCGTGCTCGCCCTGCCCGAGGTACGGGAAAAACTTGCGGACAAGACGGTGAAAAAGTGCATCGTCGTAGCGGGCCGCCTCGTCAACCTCATCGTCGGATAAGAAAAGCCCCTCGCCGTCCTTGATCGGCGAGGGGCTTTTATAACAAAAAACGCCGCGCGGGCGGCGTTTTTTTATGCAGTTTTTCAGGTCACGACCCGCAGCACCGTATCGACGTGCGCGATCTCTTCGAGCGCGTCGATCTTGGCGACGGCGCTGCGCACGGCGAGCTCTTTCGTCTCGTGCGTGACGAGCACGAGCGGCACTTTCCCGTCGGCACGGGCGGGTTTTTGCACCATCTCGACGATGGAGATGCCGTTCTTGCTGAAAATGGTGGCGATCTTGGCAAGGATGCCCGCCCTGTCTTCCACCGTCAGGCGCATGTAATATGCGCTCTTGAAGTCGCTGATGAACTTGACGTCCTTATCGGCATTGGCGGTGTTTTTGAAGGTGGAGTACTTGTTCTCGCTGTGCGTGGCGGCATAGATGATGTCGCTCACGATGGCGCTGCCCGTGGGAAGCGCGCCCGCCCCTCTGCCGTACAGCATCACGTCGCCCACCGAATCGCCCGTCAGATACACGGCGTTGAAGCTGTCGTTCACGGCGGCGAGCGGATGATCTTTGCGCACGAAGGTGGGATGCACGCGCACCTCGATGCCTTCGGGCGACTGCTTGCCGATGGCGAGCAGCTTCAAAACATACCCCATCGTCTTGCCGTCGGCGATATCCTCCTTGGAAACGCCCGTGATCCCCTCGCGGAAGACCTTGGAAAAAGGCACTTTGGTATGGAAGGCGAGCGAGGAGAGGATGGAAAGTTTATACGCGGCGTCGAACCCCTCGACATCCGCCGTGGGATTGGCTTCGGCATACCCCAGCCGCTGCGCCTCTTTCAGACAATCTTCGTACGAGCTCCCCTCGTCCGTCATTTTGGAGAGGATGTAATTGGTCGTTCCGTTGATGATGCCCATCATCGAGGAGATCACGTTCGCCTGCACGCCGTCCAAAAGGGTGCGGATGATGGGAACGCCGCCCACGCAGCTCGCCTCGAAATACAGCCCCGCGTTGTTGCGCTTGGCGGCACGCTCGAGCTCGTGCGAATATTTGCAGAAGAGCTCTTTGTTGGACGTGACCACCGTCTTGCCCGCGTTGAGGGCTGCGAGCACGAATTCGCGCGCCGCATCGATGCCGCCGATGACCTCGACGACAATGTTCACGTCGGGATCGGAGACGATCTCGGCAATGTTGGACGCGATCTTATCCTCGGGCACGCCGAGCGAAAGCGCGCGTTCGCGGTTGAGCTCCAAAACGCTCTCCACGACGATATCCACGTCCTGCGTGCGCTGATAGAACTCCCTGTGTTCGGTCAGGATCTGATACGTCCCGCCGCCCACGACGCCGAGCCCGAGAATGGCAACGCCGATCTTTTTCATGTTGATGACCTCCTCGCAACCTTAGTTCGCATGCACCGTACGGCTCATACGCCGCTGCCTGCGTTCATGTCGTATAAATATTTCAACCCGTTGAGGGTGAGCATCTTATCGATGGTATCGATGCAATCCGTCTCTTTTGCGATCGTCTCGGAAAATCCGCCCGTCGCAATGGTGAGCACGTCGTGCGTTCTGAGTTCTTTTTTGATCTTTTTGACGATGTATTCCACGAGCCCCGCCCAGCCGAACACGATGCCCGCCTGCATGTTCGTGACCGTGTTGGTGGCGATGACGCTCTTGGGCGCTTCGATCTCCACGCGCGGCAGCTTTGCCGTGCCCGAAGCAAGGCTTTCGAGCGAGCCCTTGATGCCCGGGGCGATGACGCCGCCGATAAATTCGCCCGCGGCGCTGAGGATGTTGAACGTCGTCGCCGTTCCGAAATCGACGACGATCATCGGCTTGCCGCAGCCGTACTTTTTGAGGGCGGCGACGTTGTTGACCACGCGGTCCGCCCCCACCTCGTGCGCGTTGTCGACGCGCAGCTTTAATCCCGTTTTCAGCCCGGGTGCGATCTGCAGCGGCACGATCTTGAAATATACGCGCAGCATATGCTCGATGGTATAATCGAGCGAAGGAACGACGGAGGAAAAGATGCCGCCCGTCACGTCCTGCGGGGCGATCTTGTTGACGGAGAGCATATCGACGATCTGCGCACCGTACTCGTCGGACGTGCGTTTGAGATCGGTCGAAACGCGGAAGGATACCCTGAGCGAATCCCCGTCGAACACGGCATATTTGATATTCGAATTCCCGACGTCAATGCAGAGGATCATATCTTCTTTTTCCTTTTTGCAAAACGCTTTTCCAAGACGCGGATCACCGTATAGAGCGCGGGCGCAAGCACAAGATCGATGGCAAATTCAATAAAAAAGTTGTAGGTGACGAACACCAGCAGGATGACGGCGATCGCCGAAGACTGCGCAAATCCGAACTCCGCCGCCGAGGCCTCGACCGCGCCGCTCATGCAGAGCATCCCGAGCACGAAGAGCCCCGTGTTGACGACGGGCGCGGCGACTGCCGCCGCGAACACCCCCGCCTTTTGGCTGCGTTTTTGGATGAGACGGTATAAAAGTCCGCTCACGAGCCCCGCCGCCGTCGTTTTGACGAGGCAGACGAGCGCGATCATCACGGGCTGCATGGTGAACAGGTAGGAAAAGACGGGTCCCTGCGCGCCCAAAATGACCATGACGAAGATGGCGACGCCCGCCACGAGCCCCAAGAGCATCCCCGCGACGGGCCCCATGAGAATGGCGCCGAGCACGATGGGCACGAGCGAAAAATTCAGCGACGCGCCGCCCGCTCCGACGGGCACGGCGCTGCCCCACAAAAGGAGCACGATCTCGAGCGCGGTGAGGATCCCAAAATAGGCGATCGTTTTTGCGTTCAGAACGCGCGCGGGGCGCGGGTGCGGCGGCTCGTCCTGCGGGAGCGGTTCCCCGACTGGCGCCCGATCATCACGATATTCCATTGTTACCTCCATCGGATCCAAAAGGTATCCGTAGAAAAAAAGATGTAACGCGTGCCGAAGCGGATACCGCCGCAGATGCGTACGGTTGCGTCATATGGCTGCGGTCCATGCGTTATTATAGCAAAACAAGCGGAATTTGGCAACTAAATGGCGCGCTTTTTGCGGGAAAAGCTCCCTTCTTTTCGCAAAAAGCCCCTTCCCTCTGCCGCGGCGGGCGCAAGGAGCGAGGAACCTTTCGGCGCGCTGCGGCGTAAGATATAGAGACGACCGCAGAACGCGCCCTTCGGTTACATACTCTGCGGCGGTCCCCGCGGCGGGCACGCCCCGTGCGGGAGCATTTCGATGAAGGAGGAAATACCATGAACTGCTGTTCCGGCGGCAACAATACGCTTTGGATCCTGATCGTGTTGGCGATCCTCGGCACGTGCGGGAACGTCGTCTCGTCCGAAACCTTCCGCGGCTGCGGCTGGCCCATCCTCGCCGCGCTTGCCTATTGCATGTGCAAAAACGGCACGCTGCAGGACCTTGTCGGCAAAGTATGCGGCGGCTGCGGCGGCTGCGGCTGCAACTGACGCAGCGCCCCCGCCCCAAAAAAGAGCGCCCGTCCGAATCTTCGGACGGGCGCTCGCCCTTTATAACACTTTGTTCCGCAGCGCGTGATCGAGGACGGCGACCACCGTCTTCCCGTCTTTGATGACGCCTTCCCGCACCATGCGGAGCACCTCTTTTACGGGGATATATTCCACGTTCAAAAACTCCCCTTCGTCCAGATGCTGCGTCCCGCAGGAGACCCCCTCCGCCTCATAGATATAGATCTTCTCGTTGGTGTATCCCGGCGTCGGATACAGCGTATAGCGGTGGACGAGCCGTTCTGCGATCAGCCCCGTCTCCTCCTCGAGCTCGCGTTTTGCCGCCTCCATTGGATCTTCGCCCGCGTTCAGCTTGCCTGCGGGGATCTCGTAGATCGCCTCGCCGTACGCATAGCGGAACTGTCTGACGAGCGCGATCTTCCCGTCGCGGACGCACAGCACGCACGCCCCGCCCGAATGTTCGATCAGCTCCCTTTTGCAGGGGCGCCCGTCGGGCAAAGCCGCATCGTCGCATCGAAGATTTACGATCTTCCCGCGGTAGATATAATTTTTTTGTATCGTTTTTTCTTCCAGATCCATCTGCTTTCCTCTTATAATGCCTCGGCAAGCGCGAAGAACGCGGCGCTCTCCGCCCCCTCGCCGCCGATATAGCGGAGAAAATATTTATATCCCGAAAGCAGCGCCCTGATCTCGGTCACGTCCCGCCTGCCTGCCGCCGCCGAAAGTTCGCCAAAGAGCAACGCGGCGGCTTCCCGTTCCTCCTCGCGCAGCTCGCGCGCCTCGACGCGGCGGCGCTCGACGGGGATGCTCTCCGCAAAGCGTGCGAGCGCATCCTCCCGTTTTTTGCGCTGCAGGGCGATCTGCCCGCGCTTGCCGCACGCGGGAAAACACTCTTTGACGATGTCGCGGAAGGGTTTGACCATACGCTCGGCAAATACGGAATAGCTCGCCGTATAGCTGCCGTCCACATAAAAATAGCGGAGCAAAAAGTCGTTGAGGCGGAGCGTGCCCGCGTCCAGCTCAACGAACAGGCAAAAGACGTAAGCTAAGATCTCCTGCCGCTCGGCGGGAAGGTACGCCGCGACGCGCGCCTGCCCGCGTTCGGCGGGCGTCCGCAAAAACGCGCGCTTTGCCGCGGGATAATCATACCCGTCCGTGACGGCGGCGAAGAGGTTGGTGAGTTCCCTGCTCCCCGCGATCCCCTTGAGCGCCTCCGAGATCTTGCTCTCGGCGGCGAGGTACGATCCCGTCACGAGCTCGTCGCACACCCCGATAAAGCGTTCGATCTTTTCGATTTTCTCCTCCATGCTGCTGTGTGCGGGTAAAAAGCCCGCCCTTTCCTCCTTGTTTTTGCCTTGTACGACGGTATTATAGCACATTACAAAAAAATATGAAAGAATTTTTCCCAAATATCTTGATTTTATCGGGATTTTTATGTATAATAGGGAAAACGATCAATCGGAGGAAAATGATATGAAATCCATGACCATCTCTCTCGAAATGGCGCAGCGCGTAAAAGACTTTGTTGCCATCACGCAGAACTGCGACTGTGAGATCCTGCTCAAGAGCGGCAAATACGTCGTCGACGCGAAATCCATCCTCGGCATTTTCAGCCTCGACCTCTCCAAGCCCCTCACCGTGGAGATCTACAGCGACGATTGCGAGGACATCCTCGGCAAACTTGCGAAGTTCGCAAAGTAACGAAAAACTCGGGTGATTAAGACAAAGCCGCTTGACCCTGTTGAGCGGCTTTGTTCGTCTTGTCGCGCCCCGCGTCGGGAGAACGAATGAAAAAGGAAGTGCCATGCAAGTCAGAGGCGAGACTTCGGTCAACAAATTAATCCTTCTCTTCGTCTTCGATAAAATGGAGAGCCCCCTGTCCGAGCGCACGCTGGTGGATATGTGCACGTCGTCCAACGATTGGCTGAATTACATGGACTGCATCGTGCTCATCCATAAGCTCAAAAAGGACGGCTTCATCTGCGAGATCCCCGGTGCGGACGACCCTCTCTACACCATCACGACGGAAGGCAGAGAGGCGCTCGCGAACTATTATATCAGCATCCCCAAAAGCTCGCGCGAGGAGATCTCGCGCTTTGTCAAAAACAACGGTACCAAGTTCCGCAACCGTCAGGAATGCAAATCCGACTACTATCAGAACAAGGACGGGACGTATACCGTGTTTTTGAAGATCCTTGCCCCCGTCCAGCCCATGCTGGAACTCAAATTTGTGGTTCCCGATAAAAAAACGGCGAATACCATCTACAAAAAGTGGGAAGATAAAGCATCGGAACTCTACTCCGTCGTCTACGATACCCTCGTAGACTGATCCATGAGGTAAAAATATGGTCACTTATTCTACCAAAGGTACTTGCTCCAAACAGATCATCTTCGATCTCGACGAAGAAAACAAGATCCACAACGTTAAATTCATCGGCGGATGCAGCGGCAACCTGCAAGGCATCGGCCGCCTCGTCGAAGGAAAGACGCCCGACGAGATCGTCCCCCTTTTGAAGGGCATCCGCTGCCGTCAGAACACATCCTGTCCCGATCAGCTCGCGCATGCGCTCGAGCCGTATATGACTTCGAAAAAGTAACCTTTCCGCGCCGCTTTCGGCGCGGTTTTTCTTGATAAAATACCTTTGCCTATCTGCAAAAACGGGAGATCTGAATGAAACTTGTAAACTTTTTCCGCATCCCGCGCAACCTTGCCGCCCTTCTCCTTTGCGCCGCCTGCCTTGCGGTGAATGCGGCGGGGATGATATACGGCGGCGTACGCCACGCGAACGGCGCCGTGGACGGTGCGGGCATGGCGTATATCCTGCAGCAGGGCTGCGCGGGCTGCGTGACCATCTTCCTCGTATATGCAGCGGAATGGCTGCTCCGCATCCGTCTGCCCGCGCCCGTCGAGCTCTCGCTCTCCCTGTTCGCGTTCGCGGGCAACACCGTTGCGGGCGTATACGGCGTATACGGGCTTTTCCCGCTGTGGGATAAGATCCTGCACACGTTCGCGGGCGCGCTGTTCGCCGCCGTCG
>CALVPW010000034.1 GCA_944354085.1 uncultured Clostridia bacterium
TTGCAAGGGTTCCATGCGCTCTCGTGGCGGTACGAAGAGGACAGGAAGATCGCATTGACCATCTCTTCGCGGGAATTTGCTCAAATAAGGGCATGGACCAAAGAGATCGGTATCGATGTTTTATTCGGATATAACGAGCGCGAAGAGGGCGGGCTCTATTCATCTTGCGCGCTGATCGCAAGCGGGGAGATCGTGCAGAACTACCGCCGCATTTCAAAGGGATGGAAAGAATGCGCCCAAACGGATGAACACTATCGGGAGGGCGCGTCGGTCGAAGCGTTTGCCTATCGGGGCAGGAAATGCGTCATTGGTCTGTGCGGCGATCTTTGGGATCATCCCGAACGATTTGCGCTGGGCGAAGATCTTCTTTTTTGGCCCGTGTATGTGAGCTGGACAAGAGAAGAATGGGAGAACGGCGGGAAGCGCGAATACGCGGAGCAAGCAAATTTGTGCTGCAAGAACACGCTGTATATCAACTCCGTCTGCGACGGTGACGCCTTTGGCGGCGCGGCGCAATTTTTCGGCGGGAACATCCAAAAAGAACTGCCGATCTTAAAGGAAGGCTTGCTGTACGTTACGATATAAATAAGCGCATCTTACTGCCGCCGCGCATATGCGCGGCGGTTTTTTTACGGATAGATGCGTTCCCCGCGCGCATACACCGCGCGGACGGGAAGCGTTTCCAACGCCGCAGGCGGCTGTGCGAAGGGGTCGTCCGTGATCAAAAAATCCGCCTGCATGCCCACCGCGATCCGCCCGCGGCGGCGCATCCCGTACTGCGCCGCCGCGCCTTCCGTCAGCGCGAGGAGCGCCGCGCGGACGCCGATCTCCTGTCCCGAAAACTGCCTGCCCGTCTGCGTTTTTCTGAGGACGGCGCACGCTGCCGCTTCGAGCGGGCGCGGCGCGCAGACGGGAGCATCCTGATGCAGCGTAAAGGGGACGCCCAGGCGGAGCGCGCTCCCCGCGGGCGAGATGCGTTTTGCCCGCGTTTCGCCCAATTGCCGCAGGTGCGCCTCTCCCCAATAGCGGATATGGGCGGGGAAAAAGGAGACGGTCACGCCCAGCGTGCGCGCGCGGGCGAGCTGATCGTCGCCGACGATCTGACCGTGGATGAGCACGGGGCGGATGCTGCGACGGTCTTTTTCGGACAGTGCGGCAAGGGCGGATAAAAAGCGCTCCGCCGCGCCGTCGCCGTTGCAATGCGCCAAAAGCTGCGCCTTTCGCGCCGCGGCAAAACGGCAGGCGTCCGCCGTTTCCGCCTCCGTCATCGTGGGCGTGCCGTACCCGCCGCCAAGATAGGGTTCCCGCAAAAAAGCCGTCTTCTGCTGCGGCGAACCGTCCAAAAAGATCTTCATCCCGCCGATGAAAAATTTTTGCGCGCCCTTAAAGCGGCGTACGGCGTCGTCGTATGCGTCGGGCGCGGGATACGCCGCGATCTCCAAACGCAGCGCGCCTTTTTCGCACAGCATGCGGTATACGGGGAACATCTCGCGGGAGAGGTATCCCTCCTGCGCGAGGCAAATGCCGCCCCGCAGATAGTCCTCCTGCGCCGCACGGAAGGCGGAAAGGATCTCGCCGTCGTCGGGCATGGGGACGCGGCGGGCGGCGGCGAGATATTCGCTCTCTTCGAGTACGCCCGCGCGGGAGATGCGGAGGCGTTCGCGGGCGGCGGCGTTGAACATCCCCGCGTGCCCCGAGCGCGCCTGCAGATGCAGCGGGAGGGGAACGGCGTCGAGCGCGTCCGCATTGGGGAATGCGTCTGCGTTTTTCACGGTCACAAGGGCGTTCAAAGGGAGGCGGTGCGCTTTCAAAAAGGCTTCCGCGCGGGCGGCGTACGCCTCTGCCGTCGTACATCCAGCGCCGTCCGCCTGCAACAGCGAAAGGGCGTAGGCAAGGATATGGGAGTGCGCGTCCAAAAAGGCGGGCAGCACCGCCGCGCCGCCGAGATCGCGCTCCGCGCCGTAGGGCGGCAGGCAGGGGACGAACCTGCCCGCCTCCACGCAGAACGCCTCCCCGCCCGAAAGAGGCAAAAAACAGTTTTTGTATAAGGTCTTCATACGAACAGGTTGCCCGCAGCGGGCGCGTTTAACCGCCCGTGTGCGTTTTTTTCGCAAATCGCAAGCAAATTGCAAAAATTTTCTGCCAAAGGCTTGAAATTTTTTTCGGAATGTTGTACAATACAAAGCGGATATCTGAATTCTATCAGGAGGAATTGTTTTCTATGGCAAAGAAGTATTGTTACCTTTTTTCCGAAGGCAACGCGAAAATGAGAGAGCTCCTTGGCGGCAAGGGCGCGAATCTCGCCGAAATGACGAACATCGGGCTGCCCGTTCCGCAGGGCTTCACGATCTCGACGGAGGCATGCACCCAGTACTATGAAGACGGGCGCCAGATCAATCCCGATATTCAGGCGGAGATCATGGATTACATCGAGAAGATGGAAAAGATCTGCGGCAAGAAGTTCGGCGACAAGGAGAATCCTCTTCTCGTTTCCGTCCGTTCGGGCGCACGCGCTTCCATGCCCGGCATGATGGATACCATCCTCAACCTGGGTCTCAACGAAGAAGTCGTCGAAACGCTCGCGAAAAAGTCGGGCAATCCCCGTTGGGCATACGACTGCTACAGAAGATTCATCCAGATGTTCTCCGACGTCGTTATGGAAGTCGGTAAGAAGTATTTCGAAAAGCTCATCGACGAGATGAAGGAAAAGAAGGGCGTCACGCAGGACGTCGAGCTCACCGCAGACGATCTCAAAGAGCTCGCCGCGCAGTTCAAGGGCGAGTACAAAAAGCAGCTCGGCAAAGACTTCCCCTCCGATCCCAAAGAGCAGCTCTTCGAGGCGATCAAGGCAGTCTTCCGTTCGTGGGACAACCCCCGTGCGAACGTCTACCGTATGGATCACGACATCCCTTACAGCTGGGGTACCGCGGTCAACGTGCAGATGATGGCGTTCGGCAACATGGGCGACAACTGCGGTACGGGCGTCGCGTTCACGCGTAACCCCGCCACGGGCGAAAAGGGGCTCATGGGCGAGTTCCTCACCAACGCGCAGGGCGAAGACGTCGTTGCAGGCGTTCGCACGCCTATGCCCATCGCCGAGATGGCGCGCGTCTTCCCCAAGGTGTACGAGCAGTTCCAGGAAGTGTGCAAGATCCTCGAAAATCACTACCGCGATATGCAGGATATGGAGTTCACCGTCGAGAACGAGAAGCTCTATATGCTCCAGACGCGTAATGGCAAGCGCACGGCTGCCGCGGCGATCAAGATCGCTTGCGATCTCATCGACGAGGGCATGATCTCCGAGCAGGAAGCGCTCATGCAGATCGACGCGAAGTCGCTCGACATGCTCCTGCACCCGCAGTTCGATCCCAAGGCGCTCAAAGAAGCAGATAAGAACAACGTTGTCGGCAAGGGTATCGCCGCATCCCCCGGCGCTGCGGCAGGCGCGATCGTCTTCACCGCAGAGGACGCCGTCAAGGAAGGCAAGAAGGGCAAGAAAGTCGTCCTCGTCCGCCTCGAGACCTCGCCCGAGGATATCGAAGGCATGAAGTTCGCGCAGGGCATCCTTACCGTGCGCGGCGGTCAGACCTCGCACGCGGCAGTCGTTGCCCGTGGCATGGGTACCTGCTGCGTCTCCGGCTGCGGCGACATCAAGATGGACGAGGAGAACAAGAAGTTCACCCTCGCAGGCAAGGTGTTCAAGGAAGGCGACGGGATCTCTCTCGACGGTTCCACCGGTAACATCTACGACTGCCTCATCCCCACCGTTCCCGCAGATCCCAACTCCGGCTATTTCGGCCGCATCATGGAGCTGGCGGACAAATACAAGGCGCTCGGCGTGAGAACGAATGCCGATACGCCCAAGGATGCAAAGCAGGCTGCGGCGTTCGGCGCGCAGGGCATCGGCCTTTGCCGTACCGAGCACATGTTCTTCGATCCCGCCCATATCGGCGCATTCCGCGAGATGATCTGCTCGGATACCGTCGAAGAGCGCGAGGCGGCGCTCGCCAAGATCGAGCCCATGCAGCAGGCTGACTTCGAGGGTCTGTTTGAGGCGCTCGGCGGCTATCCCGTCACCATCCGTTTCCTCGATCCTCCGCTCCATGAGTTCGTTCCCACCGAGGAAGCCGATATCAAGGCGCTTGCAAAGGCGCAGGGCAAGACGGTCGCGCAGATCAAGCAGATCATCTCCGACCTGCACGAGTTCAACCCCATGATGGGTCACCGCGGCTGCCGTCTTACCGTCACCTATCCCGAGATCGCCGTCATGCAGACGAAGGCGATCATCAAGGCGGCGATCGCCGTCAAGCAGCGTCATCCCGACTGGAACATCGTTCCCGAGATCATGATCCCGCTCACGGGCGAGTCGAAGGAAATGAAGTTCGTCAAGGATATCGTCGTCAAGACGGCTGACGCTGTCATCAAAGAGGCAAACGTCGAGCTTCACTACGAAGT